>CAZURX010000014.1:0-13864 GCA_964623015.1 uncultured Candidatus Peribacteria bacterium | reverse complement strand
GAGCTCCCAACCAGCGGAAGCTGCGTGACCCCCAACACGGTGAACAACACCATGATCGCCTATTACCAGGGCGGCACGAACAAGACCCTTGTCCTTGAGGCCACCAACGAAAACAACATTATCGAGACACCCAGCGTTCCCTACACGCTGATCATCAAGGGCGGTGCGAACCTCTTCATCAAGAGCAACCTCAAATACCCGGATAGCGCACCCCGGTCGTCGCTTGGCATCATCCTGATCGCCGAGACCATTGGTCAGGGCGCCGCGAACGTCTACATCTCCCCGGATCCGACCAACATGGTGGGAGCCCTGTACGCGGAGGGCAGCCTAATAAGCCGTGACAACAATGGCAACGACTATTATGGCGGAGGGGCTGGCAATGTCCAAGACCTCAAGAACCAACTCTACTGGCAAGGCAGTCTGGCGTCCCGAAACACCATTGCCGGCGCGGGCATCAAGAAGATCCCCGAAGGCATCACCTGCCTAACCGGAGACACCGAGCTTGAATGCGCCCAACGCTACGATCTGGATTACCTGCGCCGGTTCACGGCCGTAGTCGACGAAGACGGCAATAGCACGATTTCGAACAATGGCAAATTCAGCGGAGGAGGTTGCTGCGGCGTCGAGGAATGCACCGCCGCCATGAACGGGCTCTGCGTCGCAGGCTCGGTTGGCCTGCCCTCCAAGGTAATTCTCGAATCCAGCAAAATAAACAAAGCCGCCTCAAAACTTTCCACCTTTTACATCGAACCCAGCTCACGCACGGCCAACAATCCCCCGCCTGGATTCTCCACGCTTGGAGGCCAGGAATCCAGCCAAACGATCCGATGACGAACATGTGACAATTGACTTTTGACAATTGACAATTAAAATCGACCTTGCGTTTGATTGCCTTAGTCAATTGTCATGAGTATACAGTTGTGCCAAGGCGGCCTGCCTGTTAAATGTCGATTGTCTCATGTCAAATGTTAAATCATGCACGAAGTTCTATTTCAATACGGCACCTTCACCCTCACCACGTTTGACGCCTTTTTTGTGCTGGCCCTCATTCTCGGAACAATTTTTTTGGTACGCTACGCGATTTTCAAGAACATGAGCCTGCGTTTTTTCGTGAACAACCTCTTTTGGTTTGTGTTGGGTGCCCTGGCCGGCGGAAGGATCATCTATCTGGCTGAGCATTTCTCCAAGTACTGGAACCACCTGTTTTCCATTTTATATTTGTGGGACATGGGATACAGCCCATTCGGCATATTTTATGCCCTTATTTTTCTTCTGTTTTGGCTAGCCCGACGCGACCATGAGGACTTTTGGGCCTGGCTCGACGCCTTCGCGCTCACGGGACTTGTGGGCCTCTTTTTTATCCACCTCGGTCGTTTTTTTGATGGCACCGACTATGGCATGCCCACGGATTTACCCTGGGGAATCGCCTATGACAATTTCAACATCCCCTTCCAAACCGCCATCCATCCCACCCAGCTTTACTCCGCCCTGTCCACTTTCCTTGTATTCAACGTAGCCATGTGGACAGCCAAAAGAACTCACCTGGCGGGAGTGGCGGGGACTTTGGTGGTCATGCTATACTCCCTTTGCGCGCTCGGGATTGATTTTTTTCACGGAGAACCTTCGATGCTCTCAAAAATCAGTTTTGGCGCCATTGCGGCGATCGCCTTCATTTTTCATATCCACTGTTCGCACAAAAAACTAATCAAACCCACCCCCTAACCACCCTCTATGCTCGAAGGCCTTTATGAATCCATCCTCGATTGGGATTGGAGCCAATGGCTCAATTTTTTCACTTCGCCTGATCTCCAGACGGTGCAGATGGCGATAGTGATCTATGTGGGCCTTTTGTGGCTCTCCATCATCATCTGGGTTACCCGCGACGCGATCAGCCGGACCAACAGCCTCCTGTTTCAGGTTTTCGCCATCCTCATGAACATTGTGTTTCCCCTCTTGGGAATCCTGCTTTATCTGATCATTCGACCCAGCAAAACCGTCCTCGAGCGTTATTATGAGGAGCTGGAGCACCGACTGATCTTGGAAAGCATCGAGGGGAAGGAACATACTCGCACGTCCGAACACCATCCGCTCAAATTCCTGAAGCACAAGGTCTCCAAGAAGCATTCCAGGCAAGACGATCCGGACTCCAAAAAATAATTGATTTTTTCCTAATCCTCCTAATTATATGGATAAATTGCTAAACTTCAGCTACTACTTTTCGGCCAGACCCGACCCCAATTTTCAGTTCACCCAGCTGACCCTGGCGGTCGTTGGCCTGTTTATGCTGGCCGCCCTCTCCCTCCGCGTGTGGCGCCGCAAATACGCCAAAGACGAAGTGCTCCGCAAGATCCTGAAGCGCTTTCCAGGCCCCCTGGTCTCGTTTGCCATGGCCCTCTTGGTGCTCCTTTTGTTTCGTGAGGGCGGAATCCCCCTTTTCTCCATGCGAATCTGGTGGATCTTATTAATTGTTATTTTCGCCTATTGGGCGGGAAAGAACGCGATGGGCCTAGGCAAGGAATACCAGAGCCGAAAGAAGCAATTGCACCACCACTTGGCCAAGGCGAAGTACCTCCCCAAGAAAAAGCGGTGATAGCCCGACTTTTTTCGCTCAGATCGACTGTTCGACCTAGTCGGTTTTATTTCGGGCAATGCCCAAAAAAGCCTTGTTTGACAAAAAAAACTTGCTTCCTGTAATAATTTTGTGTACAATCAACAAAGTTAGCCAATAAATTGCCCCCATAATCCCTTAATCCCATGAAACGCGACGCGAAGAAGAAGGTCATCACCAAGCATGCCAAGCATGAAAAGGACACGGGTTCCGCCCAGGTTCAAATTGCCATCCTGACCGAACGGATCAACGAATTGACCGACCACCTGAAGGACCACAAGAAGGACAACCACAGCCGACGCGGACTCTTGGCCATGGTCGGCAAGCGACGCAAACTTTTGAACTACCTCAAGAGCAAAAACGCCGACAGCTACCAAGAACTTATCAAGACCCTTGACCTGCGAAAGTAATCCAACCCTCGTGGCCGCAATCCAAAAAGTTTCAAATTGAAGGGCATTCCCGCAAGGCGGGAGTGGCTTGTAATTTGAGACTTTGCCTTGTGGCTTCAAGGGGTCAAAATTTAACCTTAATCCCTAATTTATTATGAAGCCACAAGAATTCAAGCTGGCCCTTGGCGACAAGGAGCTGGTGATCCAGGTGGGCAAATTGGCCCAACAATGCAACGGCAGCGCCGTGGTCTCCATGGGGGGCACCGTTATTTTGGCGACCGCCACCATGTCTCCCACGGTTCGCGAGGGGATCGACTTTTTCCCGATGACCGTCAATTACCAGGAAAAGCTCTACGCCAGCGGCATCATCAAGGGAAGCAAGTTCCTCAAGCGCGAAATGCGCCCGAACGACGACAAGGTCCTGATGGGCCGCGTGGCGGACCGCACCTTGCGCCCGTTGTTCCCCAAAACCTTCCGCCACGACGTGCAGGTCATTTTGACCACCCTCTCCTATGATGTGGAGAATGAGCACGACTGGCTGGCGGCCATCGCCGGCTCCGTGGCGCTCACTATCTCCGACATCCCCTTCGAGGGTCCCACGGCCACCGTGCGGGTAGGCCTGATTGGCGGGGAATTGGTGCTGAACCCCACACACGAGGCACGAACAAGGTCCGATTTGGACCTGATCGTTTCGAGCGACGCCAACAACGTCATCATGATCGAAGCGGGCGCCAACGAAGTTCCCGAGGCCAAGATGCTCGAGGCCATCGCCTTCGGCAAGAAATGGGGCCAGAAGATCGCCCATTTCATCCAGGGCATCCAAAAAGAGGTCGGGCTCCCCAAATTTGTCTGGAAGCCCGCGTCCCTGAATCCGGCCATCACGGATTACGTGGACAAAAACTACGCCAAAAAAATCATGGAGGCCCTTTACGAGCGCCCCGGAAAGATCGACCGCCACATGTATTTCGACAGCCTCACCAAGGAGGTCGAGGATTACATGAAGGACAAGATCGATGAGAAGGAGATGTGCCAGGTCTCTGAGGCCATGGACCATCTGATCAAGCACGTTGTGCGCCAGAACATACTGGAGAACGACAAGCGCATCGGGGGCCGCAAGCTCACCGAGATCCGCCCCCTTGTCATCGAGGCGGGCTTATTGCCCCGCACCCATGGCTCCGCCCTGTTCCAACGCGGCGAGACGCAAGGCCTCACCACCTGCACACTGGGCGGCCCTGGCGACATCCAAATCATGGAAGGGGTCGAGGGCGAAACCAAGAAACGCTATTTCCATCATTACAATTTCCCCCCGTTCGCGGTCCACGAGATCTCGAACCGACTGCTCCCTGGCAACCGCGAGATCGGACATGGCGCCTTGGCCGAACGCGCGCTCATCCCCGTTCTTCCCCCGGTTGAAACCTTTCCCTACACCATCCGAACCGTAACTGAGATTTTGCAGAGCAATGGCTCCAGCTCCATGGCCGCCACCTGCGGCTCAACCTTGGCGCTGATGGATGCGGGTGTTCCGATCAAGAAGCCGGTCGCCGGCATCGCCCTGGGCCTTATGACCTCGCATCATAACCCCGACCTGTACCGTGTCCTCACGGACCTGCAGGACGAGGAGGACATGGGCGGCGACATGGATTTCAAGGTCTGTGGCACGCGCGACGGCATCACGGCCATCCAGATGGACATCAAATTGAAGGGCCTGCCCGACAAAATCTTCGTCGAGGCCCTGGACCAAGCCTGCAAGGGTCGCCTCCAAATTTTGGACGCCATGGAAAAGGTGATCGCCAAGCCACGAGCCGACCTGAGCCAATACGCGCCACGGCTCATCACCATCAAGATCAACCCCGAGAAGATCCGCCTGGTCATCGGCCCCGGAGGGGAAATGATCAACAAGATCATCGACCAATGTGGGGTGGAGCTCGACGTGGAGCAAGACGGAACCGTGATCATCACCACAAAGAGCGCCGAAGGCGGCGCCAAGGCCAAGGCCTGGGTGGAAGCCATTGTGGCGGATCCCGTGGTCGGCAAGGTCTACGAGAACGTGAAAATCGGTCGCCTGCTCGAATTCGGGGCCATCGTGGATTTTATGCCCGGCAAAGGCGGCATGTGCCACGTGTCCGAAATCTCTGACGACTACATCCAAGACATCACCACTGTGTTGAAGGAAGGCCAATTGGTGAACGTGAAGCTTTTAGAGATCGACGACGTGCAAGGTCGCTACCGCCTGACCATGAAGGGCATTCCCCAACCCGAAGGCTTCGTGATCCCCAAGCAGACGGGCACAAGACCCGCCCCATCCCCAAGGCCGGGCTTTGGCTCCAGGCCCCCGCATGGCGGCGGATCCAGGCCCCCACGGTTCCATTAAACCTTCAAGAAAACCCTGTACCGATTTCTGGTACAGGGTTTTTCGTATATTCAAATGATTTATCAGTGCCGAATCAGATCGACAGTCGGATGAATTCGGTCACGGTGTTGCCGGAAAGGTATTGCTCGACCGTCTGCTCGCCGTCCTTGACGAAGGATTGCTTCAGCAGGGCGCTTTCCTCGCGATACTTTTTCTCCTTCCCGCCCATGATCTTCTCGAACATGGCCTCGGGCTTGCCCTCGGTTCGGAGCAATTCCCTCCAGATCTCCTTCTCCTTCTCGATCTCGGCGGCGGGGACATCCTCGGGGTTGATGTGCTTGGGGCTCATGGCCGCCACGTGCATGGCGATGTCGCGCGCCTTTTCGTCGTCCGAATCCTTCAACCGCACGAGGACACCGATCTTTCCATTGGTATGAATGTAGTGGGCAACCCCCTTCCCCTGTAGCTCCTTGACCTCGAGGGACATGTTTTCGCCCAGTCGGACGAAGAGCTCCTTGAGGGCGGCCCCCTGCGACTGCTCCGCGGCCACGGCGCCCTTTTCCAAGGCTTCCTTGGCGGCGGCGTTGGCAATGGCGATGAACTCGGGATTCTTGGACACAAAATCCGTCTCGCACATCATCTTGACCAGCACGGCCCTGTCCCCCTTCACCTCGGCGATCACAATCCCCTCCTTCATGGCGCGGTCGGATTTTTCGGCGGCCTTGGCGGCCCCCTTCTTGCGGAGGATCTCGATGGCCTTTTCCTCGTCCCCCTTGGCCTCCTCCAATGCTTTTTTGCATTGCATCATGGAAATACCGGTGCGTTGGCGAAGATCGTTGACTTGGGAAGCGGTGATACTCATATTTTTTTGGTTATTAAAATTACGATGTGATAAGTGATACGTGACAAGTGCCTAAGTCCGTAAGTGCTTAAGTGCCTGAACAGAATATGAAAATATTATTCATCACTTGGTTTCCGCCGGTTTTTCCTCTGGCGCATCGGCCGCGGATTCGGACTCCACCTCGTCGGGCCGGAGCGGCGCCTCCTCGGCCTCCTCCTTGGTCTTCAGGGAAATCTGGTTTTCGAGCGAGCAGGCGGTGTCGTAGATCCACGGGCACTTTTTCCACTTTCCGCCCAAGGTGGCCAAACCCATGTACAGAAACAGGGCGAACTGGATCGCCAAAAGCAAATCGCCGAAGAAATTGAGAATGGCGATCGGCTGGGCGAAGAAGAAGATGATGGCGATGAGCAACCCCTGCTTGCCGTGGAAGCGGCAGAATTTGCTGTCCTTCTTGAGATAGAACGGGACGATCGCCAGAAAGCCGATGTAGCTCATGGTGGCGATGGTGCGCTCGTGGAGCGTGGTCATTTCCTGGATCTCCTCCTCAGGCTGGGGCTTTGTTTCGGCCTCTTTGCTTTTATCTTCTGCCATAATGATTGGATTAAATGATCCGATCGATATCCTAATTGACGCCCTGTTGATTTCCGATCGATATCCAATGGATTTCCTATCGATTGGATGTCGGCCGAAGGCCGGACACCTACTGGATATCCATTCGGATTATTTCTTGGCCTTGGAGCCGAGCGCCTCTTTGACAAACCCAAAAATGTACTCGAGGGACTTGATGGCGTCGTCGTTGGCAGGAATCACGTAGTCGACCAAGTCGGGGTCCGCGTTGCTGTCGACAATGCCCACCACGGGGATCTTCATGCGGCGCGCCTCGCGAACCGCCAGGTTGTCGCGGACGATATCGACCACGAACAGGGCGTCCGGCAGATCCTGCATGTCCTCCACGCCCGAAAGGGAGGCGGAAAGATCCTGGATCTTCTTGCGGAGCTTCACCTGCTCCTTCTTGGTGAACTTCTCGAGGCCACCGGTCTTGTCGTCCTCCTTCAGCTTCTTGAAATAGTCGATCCGTTTCTTGATGGTCTTGTAGTTGGTGAGCAGGCCGGGAATCCATTTGTCCGTGACAACCGGCATGTGGGTGGTCTTGTGGAGCTCGTCCAAAAGGCCGTGGCATTGGGGCTTGGTTCCCACAAACAGAATACGTTTATTGGCGCGGGCGGCATTGGCCACAAAATCGAGCGCCACCATCAGGTTTTCGGCGGTCTTGCGCAGGTCGAAGATATGGATCCCGTTGCGCTTGCCGTACAGGTACGGCTTCATCTTGGGATTCCACTTGGCTGTCGGATGGCCGAAATGCACGGCGTGCTTGACCATCTCTTTTAACGAAATATCACTCATAATCCTTGGGGATTAAGGCCCAGCCTCGTCACTTTCGGCTTTGGTTCCTGCACCACTCGCTTCGCTCGGGTACAAGACAGGATGCCAAATCGGAGACGGAACCGAATTAAAAATAAAGCGAATGGATATTATCAGAGGGGCTTTAGAGATGCAAGTTTTATTGGAATTTGAATTGACATATATTAGAAATAAATTAAAATATATTCCTATATCATCCCAACCCTCCAAAACCATGGGCAGAAACGTCAAAAACGAAATAACCCGACACAGCAATTATCCCCTGGCCCTTCGCGAACCAAAACGGGTAATCTCCGAAGAAGAGAGGGGCGAGCTTGCCAATTTGCCTTCCCCCGATGAGACTGCAAAGAGGCCCGAAGCCAACCCCTTTCTGCTCGAGGCCGAGGAAAACAGGCCGATCGCCAATTTGAATCGCCTGAAGGAATTCAACGGACTCTTCAAAAGCTGCGCCAAGGCCGCGCAAAACCACAAAGGAGGACGCAAGGAGGGAAGGCTAAACCAAAGCGCCGAGCGGATCCGTCTTTATTTGGTCGACTCATTGAGAAAATCCGGGGTCCGACTGGATTGGCGATGCGGCTTTTCGGATTTCCAGACCACCTGGAAAATGCTCAGCGACCGCATGTGGACCGAGCGCGAGCACCTGAACGTCCTGCAAATCCAGGAATCCGTTCGTCTTGCCACCACCCAACTGTTTGAACTCCCCAGCGATGGTTGGCATGAACTTGAGAAAGCGATGGAGAATTTGAGGAACCTTAAAGTTGACCACTAAAATTCAATTATGAGAAAAGTCCCCAATATCAACTCACCGGAACGACTTTCCATTGAAGAAGTCCAAGCACTGATCGATCGGCTGCCCGAAAGCGACGAATTGCTGCGCAACGACCTTTTGGAACGTCTCCAAGCCACGCTCGGCATTTGCATCAAAGACAACAGCTGGCTTGAATTGCATAACATCCTCGACACGTTTTTTTACAAAATCTATGAAGAAAACTATATGTTGGATCATGTGAAATCCTTGCCCGAGAAAGATCGATTGATGAATTTCCTCACCCATTTCAACAATTGCATCGACAAAATCAAAGATAGGATGGCAAATAATTTGGGCTATTCCGTTAAGATCCTTGACGCCCTTTTCCAATGCGATTCGAACCTAACCAAGCCATTCCCCTCTTCATCCGATCGTGGCCATAATCAAATAGATCAAACCAAAGACATAACCCTTAGGGGCAAGTGCGAGATCGAACAGGCGCTTGAGTCAGAGCGAAAAAAGCTGGTCGAGGCCTATCGCCTCAAGGCCAACACGACCTTCGAGCAAATCGGAACCTGGCTCAAATCCGTGGACACTTTTGAAATTGAGGAGAAAACCCTTCGTATCCATTTCATCGACAGGCTACGCCTCCTGCTGGTCCACCGAAAAATCGAACCCGAAGCGCTTGAGATGGCCATCGGCAAGACTCAATTATCCGACGAAACCACCTGGTCGGACATCGACGAGGTGATCCAGAGGATCCTGATGGCCGACTACGGCCCCTCGCTATCGGCCGCCCAGGACGAATTGGCCGAGGCCCTCGGCTTCCCGTCCGAAAAATACACGGACATGATCGCCTGCGTCGAAAGGGGCATGGCCCTGGAAAGGGGTTATCGAAACATCCCGAAAAAATAATGCGAAGGGCGGAGGAAACGGCGGGGATAAGATCGTCGCATTTGATTTCTCCGCACATTCCGCACTCACATTTTAATAAGCTCCACCACGCTCTCGCTGTGGTTCGTCTGGGGAAACAGGTCGAACAGGGCCGCGCTTTTCAGCTTGTAGTGTTTCAGGAACTTCTTCAAATCCTTTTCCAGCTCGGCCACGTTGCATGAGACGTAGACGATGACGCGAGGCTCCAGCTTGATCAATTGCTCGACCGTTTTCGGGTGCATGCCGCCCCGGGGCGGATCGTTGACCACGAACAGCGGCGACTTGAGGGGCACGTTCTTGAGCTGCTTGGCGTCCATCACGATGGCCGTGGCGTTTTTGACGTGGTTTCGTTCGATGTTTTTCTTAGCCGCCTCGATGCACCCGGCGAAACTCTCCACAATGGTGACCGACTTGAACAGATCGGCGTTGATGATGCCAAACGTGCCCACGCCGCCGTACAGGTCCAGCAAATGACCCCTATCGGTGCTCCCGTTGGGGCTCCCGTTGGTGCCCCCATAGGATTCCAATAGATTTCTGACATATTCATGCAGCTTGGTCGCCATCTCGTGGTTGTTCTGGAAGAATCCCTGGGCAGAATACTCGAATTCTTTGCCGAGAAACGACTCCTTCAGCATGTCCGACCCCTTGATGATGATAAATTCTTCACCAATGCTTTGGTCCGTGCCGCTCGGCACATAGGTGACCAGCACGTTGTTCACCGATGATTTCTGGGCGAACGCTTTGATCTTCTCGATGGCCTCGCCCACATGGGCGGAATTGGTGTTGAGCACGAACGAGATGCAGGAATCGCTCTGGGGCGTGCGGATCACGGCGTAGCGGAACGTGCCACTTTCCTTCACCAAATCGTAATGGTCGAATCCCTTGAAATACTCCCGCACCTCCTTCATGAGGGCGTTCAGCCTTGGATTCGAAATGGCGCATTCGGCCACGTCCACAAACTGCCTCCATCGGCCCTTTTCCCTAAAGCCAAGCCCCATGGGGACGTACAGCATATCCATACGGTTGCGATAGTTCCACTCGTCGCCCGAAAAAACCTGGATATTATCCGAACCAATGGCCTGGGCGAGCCGTTTTCTCTTGTTCAAAAGCTGAACCTCGTAGGGAACGTGCTGCATGGCGCATCCGCCGCACTTGCCGAAATAGGGACATTTGGGATCTCTCATGCAGCAATTGTACCAATTGCAATGACCAATGACCAATTCCCAATGACCAAAGACCGATTTTCACCCCATTGGTCATTGGCCCGAAGGGTGA
This sequence comes from uncultured Candidatus Peribacteria bacterium, assembly GCA_964623015.1. GTDB lineage: Bacteria > Patescibacteriota > Gracilibacteria > UM-FILTER-43-11 > UM-FILTER-43-11 > FEN-1329. The sequence continues at coordinate 3,298 of CAZURX010000014.1, read as the reverse complement.
CCCCGCCTTGTCGGGGGCATCATTGGCTCATTGGTCATTGGAAATTGGCACGCTAAGGTCTAAAATGGTTTCGTGCCAATTTCAAAAGTCACCATCGGCCTGATCCTCCGCGGAAACCTGCACTACCTCAAGCTCAGCCTGGGGAGCCTTGTGGCCCAAGATTATCCAAACCTCGAGATCCTTGTCCGCGACCAAAGCGACCACGGCGAGGCGTACGAGTATCTTCAAAATGAAATGCCCGACGTTTTCGCCAAACTGAACATCGAAAAGGCCCCCAACGTCATGCACAGCGGCGGCCACAACGCCCTGATCCGCAAAATGACAGGCGACTGGTGCTTCTGCGCCAGCAACGACATGTGGTACCCGCCGGATTTCATCAGCAAGGCCATGGCCGAGCTCGAAAAACCCGAGAACAAAGAGGTCGGCTCCGCCTCGCCCAAGCTGATGCGGTGGGATTTCAAGGTGGCCGAATCGGATCTGGAGTCCTCCAAGACCCACTTCCTCGATTCCGTGGGCATCGGCCTTGGGCCCTGCCACAAATTCACCGACAAGGGGCAGGGCCAGGAAGATAAAGGCCAATACGACCATCGCACATTGATCTTCGGCGCCTCGGCCGCCGCGGGGTTCTACAAGAAATCCGCACTCGACGACGTGGCGTGGACGAACGACAAAGGCGAAAGGGAGTATTTCGACGAGACCATCCACTACAAGAACGACGCTGAACTGGCCTACCGACTCCAATGGGCGGGCCACAAATGCCTCTTCATCCCCTCCTCCAAAGTCTGGCACGACCGCCAAGCCTCCACGCAATCCGGCAAATCCGTTTGGACCAAGCAAAACTCCTATTTCGGCCAGCTCGTGACCGTCCGCAAAAACTGGAGCCCCGATTTCTCCCTCATCGTCAAACTGATGACCGGGTTGCGCCAAGCCGCCCTGTGGGCCTATGCTTTCCTCCTCGACCGATCCCTCCTAAAAGCCCGCGCGGATTACCAAAAGCTGATTCCGCTGATCGACCAAAAACGCGCGGCCATGCCAAGGCGGGTAAAGGCGGAGGAGATTGAGAGGTTAATGGGTTAACCTACAAATAAGTATGGCAGAACCAATTACAGCAGTTACAGCAGCAATCGATAATGCATCAAAGGTTGCAAATACCCCACTTTTTACGACTGTAATTGACAAAATAACCGGCTTTAAAATAAGTGAATGGGCAGCGCAGGGCGAAGTTAGGAAAAAACTCATTCACGATGAATATGAAAAGGCAAAAGAGAGTGGAATTTCGGCGGTTCAGTATATTGCAAACTTGCGAAATACAACGAATCTAATTGATACCGCAGTAAAAAGTGCAAAATATGTTGAGCCTGGTAAGTCGAACGAAATCGAGATGGATAACGATTTCTTCTGGAATACAGTTGAACACTCAAAAAGCGTTTCCAATGAAGTAATGCAAGAATTGATAGCAAAAATCATTGCTGGTGAATATAACAAACCTGGTACTTATGCGATGAGCACGCTTCATACAATAAAAATGCTTGGGAAAAATGAACTTGAACTGTTTGAAAGAATTTGTAGTTTTTTAATCGATGATGAATTTATCCCAACAACTTTATTTACATTACCTGATAGCGCAAAGGAATTTTTAAAAGAACTCCAAATTGATTTTGGAAGCCTACAAAATCTACAAAATTTGGGCATGTTCCTTCCCAATGGGATGTCTAGAACAATACAAAATCCTAATAAAGAAGATTTTGAGGTTAAATATTTTGATGAGCAAATTGTATTTAAACCATCGAATGAAAACTTTTCTCCAATTAAAATGCCAGACTTCTACTGTCTATCTGTAACTGGAAAGCAGATTTTGAGGCACCTTAAACCAATATTTAATAAAGAATATTTTGAATGGTTAAAACAAAATTACAAAATTCGTAATTATAAACAGGAGGATCAAATTCAAAAATTAGAAACGAAAAACTAGAATTTTGGAAACCCCTAAAACGCCCCACACCAAATCCCCCATCATGCCTCACAAACTCTCAAAATTCGTGTATTGGACGCCAAGGGTTCTTTCCATCCTGTTCATCCTGTTCCTTTCCCTCTTCTCGCTCGACGTCTTCGGCGAGGGGTACGGCTTTTGGGGAACCACGGTGGCTTTTTTGATGCACAACATCCCCTCTTTTGTGCTGTTGGCAGTCACGTGGATCGCGTGGAGGCGCGAGGTGGTGGGCGCGGTCGCCTTTGCGCTGGCGGGTGTGGCGTACATCGTCCTTTTGCTGGTGAATCCACAATGGGAATGGTATATGCTTGCGTGGTCCGTGCAGATTTCCGGCCCCGCGTTCCTTATTGCCTATCTGTACTGGTTGAATTGGAAACGGAAGAAAGCCAAAAATGCAAAATGATAAATGTTAAATGTTGAAATGAAACCGAAGGTTTCCATCATCATCCTTGATTACCTGAAAAGCCGACGCGTTTGCGAGAACGTGCGAAGTTTGATGGCCCAAAAGACCAACTTTACCTTCGAGGTGATCGTGGTGGATAACTCGGCGAATCCCGCGAACGCCGAGAAGCTGAAGCCCCTTTCAGAGTACCCGAACGTAAGGGTGGTCATCAACGAGCGAAACATGGGCTACCCCAAGGGCAACAACCAAGGCGTGGCCGAAAGCAAAGGCGAATACATTTTGATCGTGAACCCCGACATCGTGTGGGGCGACCCCCAGAACCTCCAGAAGATGGTGGATTATATGGATTCTCATCCCGAAATCGGTGTGCTCGGCCCCAAGGAGGTGAACGACGGCGACGGGAGCGTGGCCATGACGGTTCGGCGGTTCCCCAACTTCTTTTTGCAGGTGGCTCGGCGGACGAGCCTTCGGAGGTTGCCGGTGATCCGCGACTGGGTGGCCAAGGACGAATGCCAGGATTTGGATTATTCCAAGATTCAGACCGTGGACTGGCTCCAGAGCAGTTTTTGGGTCACACGCCGATCGCTGTGGGACAAGCTGGGCGGTCTCGACACTCGCTACCGTATCTTCATGTCCGACCCGGATTATTGTTGGAAGGCGTGGGAGGCGGGGTATCAGGTCGTTTATTACCCCGAGGCGATTGTTCATGCCGACGGCGTGCGCGCCTCGGCCGGCGGATTCAAGGCGTTTTTCCGCAAATGGATCCTGCGCCAGCACGTGAAGGACTCGATGAAATACCAAATTAGGCATATGCTGAAAAAGAATCCCCGTACCCACTTAAAATCCAAGCCATGACCAAAAAACTGATTTTATCCGCGCTGGTCGCTGTTTCCGCTTTCATCCTG
>CAZURX010000013.1:1654-14028 GCA_964623015.1 uncultured Candidatus Peribacteria bacterium | reverse complement strand
GGTCCGATCGGATTTTGAGCGGTTGAGATCCTCTTTGGCCATGGTGAGCAGTTCGGGGTCCTTCTCTGTCTCGAGCATCGCGTTGGATTCATCGATGGTCTTGAGGCATTTCTCGTACTTGCCGATCAGGTCCACGATCGCGCGAAGGTGTTTCTCCTTTTTCGCCAAATCACGATAGCGCGTGGGGTCGGAGGCAACCGCGGGATCGCCCATTTTTCGGCTGATGTCCTCGTATTCCCCTTTGATTTTGAGCAATTTGTCGAGCATGGCCAAAAAAATGTGACGAGATATTTATACAGGAATCCGCCCCCCCTAGCTAGCCCTTCGGCCCTGGATTCACAAAAGACGCACTTGTCACTTCTATCACTTGTTACTTATCACTTTTAGTTCAGCACTCGAGGACTTAAGCGATTGGGTACTTGTTTTTCCGAGCAAAATTTGCTATAATATTAAGATTTAAAAAATAAAAAGATGACAGACGAAAAACCCGAAATCCAACCAGAGATCATCGAAACCCACCCCGGCGCCGAGCACAACAAGCTCCTTTTGGAGTGGCAAGCGCCCGAGTTCATTCGCCATGCCAAAAGCAAGAATTGGTATCTGGCGGCGGGAATTGTGACCCTGTGCTTGGTCGCCTACGCCCTGTACACCGGGTCGGCCACCATGGCCATCGTGTTCATTGTGCTTGCGGGAGTTTACATCCTCACCCATAACCAGGAGCCGAAAATGATTCGCATCAAAATCACCCAGCTTGGAATTTATGTGGAAGACCAGTTCATTCCCTACAACATGATCAATGCCTTTTGGATCGTCTATCGGCCGCCGTTCGTCCGGACGCTAAACCTGAAGCTGGTCGGCAAAACATCGAACCGGCTTGTCCTCCAGCTGGACAACCAAAACCCAGTCGAGGTGCGTGCGCTCCTGGCCAAGGAAGTGCCCGAGGTGGAAGGCCAGCAGGAAGCCCCCGCGGACACCCTGATTCGATTAATGAGGCTTTAATCCATGATGTTTTTACCCGAACAATATCGGCACTTTGGAAAAAACACCCTCCTTTGGAAGGCGGGTCAGGAAACGGCCCAGGAAACGTTTGAGCCCGAAACGGCCCAAAAAGATTTTGAGAATGAGTTTTTCGCCAAGACGGGACCTGAGCTTGCCAATCGGACGCCCGAGGAAGTCGCCCAAGAGGTCGGAGCCTATTTCGAGGAAAATTTTTTCCCCAAGCAATATGAGGCAGGAATGGCGAAATATCTGGAATCTCGAGTGTCTCCCGAGATCGCCAACAGGCTTCTGGCGGATTCAGTTGCGCGCTACACGGCGGTCTATAAAACCGAATTGGCTGCCTTTTACAGAAAGGCAGAGGCAAGGATCTCCGATTACGAGGGGATGCTGGAACAAATCAAGGACAAAATCGGGGGGGAGTTGGGGCAAGTGAACGAGGCGATCCAAAACGTCCACGGCGCCGAAATCGCCCTTTCAAACGCCAAAGAGCTCACGCGCGACAGCGCCAAAAGGCTTCTTGTGGGCGAATTGGTTCCCGCCTTGGGATCCCAATATTTCAACCTGCCTTGGCAGGAGCAACATCTTTCAGAGAGGGATTTCGACGAATACGGGGACCTATCGGACGATTTTCAAGCGGGTATGGTCGAATACGTGGAGGCGCAATTGGATTTTATTCTCAACAATAGCCAAGACGCCGAAACCTTGAAAGCAAGGCTGGAAGGTCTGCGAGAAGAGACGGTGGAACGCTATAGGCAGATTGCAAAAGAAAACGGCTTCATCGATTTGGCCGCGCTCAGGGAATTAAAACGGCAAGCGGGGGCCTTTGTGGATCTGACGCGGGTGGTGAACAGTGGCGGAAACGAGGAGGAAATCATAAAAAAAATCGAGGGCATGGATTTTCTGGGTCGCGACCACTGGGCAAAAACCTCCCGCATGTGGGCAAACGAGATGGTCGAAACCGTACGCGCCAATGGCACGGATCAGGCGTTCATCGAAACGATCCAAAAAATCAGCGGGAAAGCCGAGCCGATGACCTTTGGGCAGGCCGCCGACACCTTCATGGATCTGGTGGAAGAGCGGGCCAAGGTGGGCATCCGCGAGACGCTCCAGATTGCCCGCGAGGTGAACATGGCCGCGAACGGCAGGCATGCGGAAATTTTGAAACTAGAGGAGGGAATCCCCGATTCCATACGCCCTATGGTAGATGTGGAAAGGGTGAAGCTGATCAACCGAATCACCATCCCAAAAAACGTGGACGACCGCCTGCTGGTTGATTTCATCCGGGAAGAGCGTGAAGGGCGCGACAAAATCCTCTCAAGTTCCGTCCAACGCCTTGCGTTGTTTCAAGCCGTCAAAAACGTGCTTGCCCGAGAGCAAGATCAATCCTGGAGCCAAAAAATTCGATCCTTGCCCAAGAAAACCAGCGAATTGACCACGGGTCGCCACCCTGAAAAACCGACAGGCCATGATGAAATCGCCCGATTCCTGGCGCTCATTGTCATGGCGAAAGAGGCAGAGGCCACCTTCGAAAGTCTGGACAGGGTCAAGGAATACCAAGGACAAAATCTGTTGGCGGGCTATGAGGAAATGGAGGCGGAAAAGAAATTGCCGAACGTCGACATGCGCTTCCGCGACATCAACAAGCTTTATTCCACCCGCTATGTGTCGGAGGTCTCCCGTGCCGGATTCAACGGCAAAAGCATCGGCCTGGGGCTTCTGGCGTTGTGGCTCGGCGCCACCGCGCTGGTGAACGCGAAAAAGGCCGGGCTCAAGGGCCTTCACAAAAACCCCTTCTTCCTGGGGGCGGCCGCGGGTCTCTATGGCCTCAAAAAATACAAGGAAAACCCCGAATTCAAAAATTATTTCTCGGAAAACGCAGGCGGGCAGGAACGGATTGTGGAGCAGACCACGCTCAATTCGCTGGCGCGGAAAGTGGGTCGAGACCGACTGATCGAATTCATCACGGACGGCGACGAATTCGCCGCCCTGGAATCGCTGACAAAAGAGGATCCAAAGGAGGCGGTCGCCAAACTCAAGGCCGTGCGGGAAAAGGCCAAAAAGCGATATGGTCCGCTCCCGATCGTCACAAAAGAGGATTTGAAAGGTGTGGTGGAAGACAAGGTGCAAATTCAATTGGCCGAAAGCGGCAATTTGACCCGCGAACGGACGCGCTACCTGTTCTACGAGGCCTTTATGGGCCAACCGCGCAACATCCGCGAACTGAAAGAAAATTGCCAGAAATGGCTCGCAAAATAAATCCTAATGGGAGGCCTAATGGGTGACGATTGGTTGCAAACCCAATCAGGCCCCCAATTAGGCCACCAATCAGTAATCTATGGAAAACGACGATCTTAAATCACAGCTGGAAAAGGCAAGACTGCCCGCATTCGGATCGGAAATGTCCGTGGTGCCGGAAACCGTGTTGGGCGCAGAAGTGTCCCAATCCATGGAAAACGAATCCTTGGTTCGTAAATCCGTCCCCCTATCCCCCACCGAAGATTCATTGAGAAAAGCGGATGCCAACATTCGAAAGGGGCTAAAAAAGGGATTGGAAAAGGAGATGATCCCGGCCTTCGCCTCGCAAGAAGCCCAAAGGACTGTCCGCGGGGATGCCGGTCGATCGGAACGTCGGGAGACCGAAAGGATGGAGACGGCCACCGCGGCCATCAGCGAACTGTCGACCCGCCAAGCCCAGGAACAGGTCGTCAATCGGGTGGATCAACAGGGACGAACGGTGCAAAGGCCGCGATTGGCCCAGCCCCGCCCCCCTGCCTCGCCCGCACAGGCCATCGCCAAGAAAGGCATGTCCAAAGCCCTCAAGTGGGGCTTGATCGCGGGCGTCTCCACCGCCACCGCCACCGGCGGAATTCTAGGAATAACCAGCTTATTCGCCTAAATATGCGCAAAACATCAAAAATCATCAAAGGCCTCCTCTGCGCCGCCCTGTTCGTGGGGCTGTTCAGTCTCAATGTGGGCCCAATCGCCGAACCGGTTTCGACAAGCGGGGGGACAACCCAAGGCCAATCAACGATTGCCGACTATGGGGGGAATAGGGCTTGGGCCCAGGACACCGCGCCAGCCGCCGGCACTGGAACGGACAACGGTGCCGAAAAAGACACGGGAAAGCCAAAACAGGTGACGGATGTCGCCTCGATATTGGAAACCGTGGCCAAGGCATCGACCTATGTGAACAATATATTCAATCCGCTCATCCATTTCCTCACCTTTGGCATAGGCGCGTTTTTGGGAAACGACTACATCTTCGCGGGATCCATGGGCACCATGCTGCACAATATCTGGGTCATCAGCCGCAACATCGTCAACATCATCTTTGTGCTCATCCTCCTGTTTTTGGCGCTTCGTTATATTTTCAAGGGAGAGGAGTCGAACACCACCAAACTGCTCCCAACATTCGTGCTTTTGCTGATCGCGGTCAATTTTTCATGGCTGGCGGGCAAGCTGGTGCTGGATGCCTCAAATGTGGCCGCGAACGTGGTTTTCTCGATTCCCGCGGGCATACAGGGCGTGATAGGAGAAGGGTCGACCGTCATGAATTTGGAGAGTGAGGAGAATGCATGCAAGGTTAATAATCAAACGGACAAGGTCACGGGATTTTGCTCTCCCTCAAGAATCTGGTTCCCCGCGGATGCCAAAATGACAGACAATTATTATAATTGTACTTCGGATCAGGTAAAAGATTTCGATGAAGCCTATAAAGCCGCCTATCCCATAGAGGGCAAAGGGGATGAGGGAACTGGAGTGACAAAAGCAGCCACCATCTGCTGGCAACAAATCAAATTGTCCGATTACAACCAAAACACCGCCTCGTATTACCTCACCTACAGCATGGCCCGCGTGCAGAACCTGACCCGTGCGAACACTGGTGACAAGCTCAGCCAGCTGGCCATTGGCACCATGTTCTCGCTGTTGATTCAGCTCGTGTACCTCACGGCATTCGCCTCGCTTTACATCGCGCTCATCATCCGCGTGGCGTTTCTGTGGATCCTGATGGCCTTCTCGCCCTTCATCGTACTGCTCATGTTTACCAAGGATATTGGCGCGGGCGGCCAGGGGGTCGACAAATACCTGAGCATCAGTGCTTTTATCAATTGGGCGTTCGCGCCCGCCATGGTCGGCGCCATATGGTCCGTGGGTTTCATCATGATCACCGCGGGCCAGACCATGAGCGTCGATGTGTGGAAACAATTGAATGCGGTGGGGGGAGGGGTGGATGCGAACATTTTCAGCGCCAGTTCGCTCTTTATGGGCATGGACAATATCCAGCAGTTCATTTGGCTCCTGATGACCACGGGCATTGTCTGGATGGGGACTTTCGCGGTGCTGGGCAACCTGCAAGTGGTGAGCAGTATCACAAACAAGATCAAGGCTGTGGGCACCAGCACCCTAACGGGTCTTGGCGAGATGGCCAAATACGCCCCCCTGCCCATGGGTGGTGAGGGGAAGAGAGCCAGTTTGGCCTCGCTAAGCCCGGCCCGATTCACCCAAGGAATGGCGGAAAAATGGAGAACCGAGCAAATGGGGGCAACGGACAAATTGAAAGAGGCTGAAATGAAACTCAAGGCAAGCACGGATGTCACGGTCAATTTCGCGGACAATGGCACCATGTTGAAGGGCCTTATGCAAAAAACAGGATTGAGCGAGGAATACATCCGTGGTCACACCGAAGAGGTGATCGCCATGGTTAAAAAACAAAGCACCGCGGTCGGAGGTTCGGCCAATGCCGACAAATTGGAAAAAATGATTAGGCAGCTGGGCACCAAACCCTCAGCTCTTGATGTTTCAGTGGATCCAAATCAAACTCAGACAACCCCAACGCCTCCGCCAGACAAAAAGGCACAGCCCCAGGTGGCAGGGGGCCAAAGGGCAATCACCTCGCCCGAAAACACGCCACAACAAGCTGACAATCAGTAAGCTAGTAAATAATCAAGCCAAAGGCGCAAAATCAATACCCCCCCTCAATCGTGAGGCAGGGGGTTTTGGTTTGTAAAAAAAACATAAACATTCCCCCTCTGTTTAGAGGGGGTTAGGGGGAGTCCGCATTATCCCCCTGAACCTACCCTGAGCGGAGCGCAGCGGAATCGAATAGATAGAGGGGGTTAGGGGGAGTCCATTGACGAAGTATGGTATAATTTTTCACTATCTTGAATCAAACTGAACTTTTTTGAATTCCATCCGACCACCCTTCAACACAATCGAAACTAAGCTAAGACGACGAGGACTAAGATCCGAAATGCCCAAGGCCGAGCTTTTGCTGTGGGGCCACATCAGAAGAAAACAGTTGGGATTCGGTTTCCGGCGACAATTTGGCGTGGGGCCTTATAGTTTGGATTTTTATTGTCCAGCTCTCAAATTGGCCATCGAGCTTGATGGAGATTCTCATTTTTTTGAAGGGGCAGCTAAACACGACCTCAGAAGAGATCGGTACTTGAGGAGTTTCGGCATCAAAACGATCCGTTTTACGAACGATGAGATTTATTGCGATTTGTACAACGTTTTAAAAAAACTAAAAAAAATGTTAAAAAAATAAAAATTCCTCCTCTGAACCTGCCCTGAGCGGAGCGCAGCGGAGTCGAATGGGTAGAGGAGGTTAGGTGGAGTCTATTGAGGATAATGGCTTCATCTCAACCAATCTCCAACCAGCGGACTCCCTCTCCCTCCCCCTATCCCAGGGGGAGAACACCCTGCTCGGTATTCACCCTCGCACCCAACCCGAGAAAAAAAACATTCCCCCTCTGTTTAGAGGGGGTTAGGGGGAGTCGGTTACTGTATATCCCCCTCCTCGAACTTCGTTCCAACCCTGCGGTAAATCTCCCGCTCCACAAACTGCCGCTCGCGGGCGTATTTGAGGCGTGAAAGCTGTTTGAAGGCCTCCGCGGCTTCCAAATCACCCTTACTTGGGTCATAAACCGTGCTCATGGAAAACGCGCGGGAGGTGGCATTGTCGATGTTCAGCTTCAGATAAGCCTGGTAATTGGCGATGTTGATGAGGTCCTGGTCGCTGAACACGGGCGCGAACTCTTTAGCCATGTATTCGGCGTCCGTGGCGCCGATCTTGAAGCAGAGCATGGAGCCCACGTTTCCGAACACCGCATCGCGGATTGTCGTGTCCTCGTGTGTCCCCTTCCCCCCTCCGCTCATCTTGGTGATCTGCGAAATATACTGATGGGCGAGAATAAGATCCAGGCGGAACTTGCGGGCCTCCGAGAGGATGGAGGCGAAGGAATCGGTCACGAAATTCTGGAACTCGTCCACGTACATGTAAAAGTCGCGCCGCTCTTCCTCATCCGTGTCGACCCGGCTCATGGCGGCCATTTGGAGCTTGCTGACCATGATCATGCCCAAAAGCTGGGAATTCAGGTCGCCGAGCTTGCCTTTGGAAAGGTTGCAGAGCAAAATGCGCCCCTCGTCCATCACTTTGCGGAAGTCGAAGCCCGACTTGGTCTGCCCGATGATGTTGCGGATCTGGGCGTTGGTCACAAACGGGCCGAACTTGGCGCTGAAGTACGGGATCATCTCCTGCTTCTCGCGCGCGCCGGTGGCCGCCATTTCCTTTTCCCAGAACCCGCGGACCACGGGGTTTTTGACCTTGCTCACCTTGTACCGTTGCCAGCTGTCGTCCGTGAACAGACGGGGCAGATCGATGAGCACGGCCCCCTCTTCGTCGTCGTCCATCAGGGTCAGGCAGCCGTTGCGGAAGTAATGTTGCAGGCGCGGCCCCATGATCTCCTCGCCGAACAGCTTGATGAAGATGGCCAGCGCCTCTTGGCTCATGAATTCCTTTTGTTCCTTGGTGTGCGCCTCCAGAATATTGAGCCCCATGGGCCGCTCCAGGTCGCCGGGATCGAACACGATCACGTCGTCCGCCCGCTTGCGTGGAATCTGCGCCAAAATTTTCTCCGCGAAGTCGCCATGCGGGTCGATGAGGCACACCCCCTCCCCCGCCTGAAGATCCTGCTTGAGCATGGTCTGCAAAATGGTCGTCTTGCCCGTGCCGGATTTTCCGATGATGTAGAAATGCCGTCGGCGGTCGTCCCGTTTTTGGCGAACCTCGGTGCGCTGTCCGCGGTAATTGTTGTAACCGAGGAAAAGCCCCTCCGTGGGCATGTTGTTCGGCGCCGGGGCGATCTTGAACTCCTGCCACTTGATGACGGGCGACTTGTTGTACTTGATGTTCGGAAAATGGAAAATCGACGCGATCTCCTCGGAGCAGAGAATCATGATGCGCGGGTAAAGGAGCCGCGCGATCCAGTCCCGCTTGATGTCCCGCAACACAAAGCCTTTGAGCAGCCCCTTCAGGCTGAAATGCTTCGTCATGGCGAAGGCGTTCATGTTCGGGGCGTTGTACTGGGCAAAGGCGTTTTTCACCTCCTTGGCAATCTGATTGGCGCGAAAACCGCTCTTGGCCGAGGAGACGATGCGGATCACGGTCTCGAATCCCACCTTCGTGTTTTTCGTCTCCATCAGCTTCACCTGCTCGTCCATCAGGGGCGTGGTGCGCACGGTCTTCTCGTCTTTTTCCGAAGAACCGCCAAAATTCTCCTTTTCGGCGCCTTGAATCAGGATGCGAATCAAAGTGCCGATCCAGGCAAAAACGTTCAGGCTCCGTAGCAGGCCGTGTTTCTTGCGCTTGCCCTGAAACAGTTCTTCCGCCTTCTCGCGACCCTTGTCCTGCCAACCGTTTTTCATGGGCCTCAACATCACCTGGATGGCCACGCCTTCGTCACGCTCGATCTTCGACATGGCATTGGCCAAATTGTTGAAAGGGTCGGACCCCGTGTGGTGGTAGGTGCGGATGGGGAACATGTACGGCTTGGCCAGGCGCACGTAGGTGCCGGCGTTCTGGTAACCCTCGCGGAAAATGCTGTAGTCGTCCACCTGCTCGATGAACACGTCCGAATATTGGGCGGTCACCTGCTTTTCCACAATCGATTGGAGATGGCGGGGCACCACCATGAAAAAACGCATCAGGCCGTTCAGCACCACATACTCGCAGGAAAAGAAGTCCTGTCCCGTGATCTTGTTCACCCATTCCCCGCTGTAGATGGAATGGAGCGATTCGTAGAGCAGGGTCATCACGTCCAGCGTGTCCTTGAACGTTTTGCCTGTGGAAAACTGCTCGCTGTCGCGCTCGCGATCTTCCTTGGAATCCTTGATGGGCACCGAGATCTGCAAAAAAACCATGTTCAGGGAGCGCTCCAAATTCTTGCGCGCCCGGATACGCCAAAACAGCACAACGACGATGACGATCCACAGGGCGATGATGGCAGCGATTTGTAGGAGCCGCATATGTGTTTTGGTTTGACGGCTAACACTTTAACCCAAAACATCCCTTGTTGCAATGCGCCCCCAAAGGTTTTTAAAGGAGTTGACCAAATTAATTATTTTAACTTGACAAATAACTATTATTACTGGTTAAATAACATAAAATATTGACCTCCTTATCAATCCCTATGGAAAAAGACAATTCATCCGAAAAAGACGAAAACCCTGTCATCAAGTCGCGCATTTCCTATTTGCTCAGAGAGGAGAAATTCGACGAGGACACCATTCGAGGCGTGGATTTGGCGAGAGCCTATGAAGAACGTTTCATTGGCAATCCCATTATCGATCTGGAGGAAGTCTCGGGTAACTCAACATCGGATGAAGAGGAGAAAGAAAGGAAAAGAAGGGTTTTCGGCAGGGATGACGAAGGGTGCAAAGACCACGGCCTAATGAGGCGATTTTTGAAGGAATACCATAATGCCAGGGAGGCGCAGGATGAAAAACGATTGGGCAACAATGCCAAAGAAAACCACCGATGGACGGACACTCTTCCGGAAAAAAACTACTTCCGGCGATTCGACCGTTTGGATGAATTCAAGAAAAATGGAATCGACCTTGTGAAAATGATCGAGGGCATTGATCTCTTTCGTCTGTTTTATTCAAATTTGCTGGCAAAACAAGAGGAGGAAAGTGCAAAATTTGATCGTGATCGGAATGGAAATGGCGCCCAAAAGGCAAGCCTGGACAGAATCAAGAAGGAATTATGTCAAAGGTATATCGAAAAACGAAATGATTCCAGGCCCCTAAACAGCGAAATGGGCACAAGGGAAGCCGACGAAAAAGATTTTTCGAAAAAATATGAAACTCTCGTCCGTTGTATAGGCAGGCAAATTGAGCTCATCAATAATTTTGAGAGGTCCTTTTCCATCAGTCGATTCAGGCATGATTTGGGGAATGCGTTCACTTTTATTTTCGGAAGCATGCAATTGATAAAATATTACAAAGATATTCCGGATTACGATCGCTACGAAAAGGATTTTTTGCTGACCACTGTGGGTCTGCAGAATCTCACCTGCCTGACAGCCCAGACCGTCAAGAATTTCATACAGGAGAAGTTCATCAAAAGGCTGGAATCTTTTGTGGCCGAGCTAAGGGATTCCGACCCTGAAAATGCCTCGAAAGACATTGAATTCATGGAAAGGGGGCTCGACAGCATAAAAAAGAAAATCTCGTTATTGGACAAATATTTGCGGGGGGGGAAAATGGAGCTTTCCGAGGTAAAAATAAAAAGCATTGCCGACGACATCCAAAATGCCGCCCAATCCCTGGGGATCAAGACAGTCTTGGAAGACAACACCAATGGCTCTGGCGATTCCATTCTCGTTCAAAAGGGCATTTTTGAACGAATTTTCGAAAATCTGGTGAAAAACGCGCACGATGTGGGCGCAAAAAAAATAAGCATCAAAACCGCCATAGTGCCCATCAATGAAACTCCCTTTGCGGGAAACGCCTATGACAATTCAGGGGATCACCCCCATTCTTGCACGGATTTTATCTTTCACCACCTTGATAAAAACCCCGGAACCCATCTTGTAAAAATAGATATTTTGGACGATGGCCCCGGATTCCCCGAAGACAAGCTCAAAAAGGTGTTCTCGGAGAGATTCAGTTCAAAGGCCGACACCAAAAGTGAGCATGGGCTTGGTTTGGGGGCCATTGCCGACTTTGTCGCTGATCATGCCGGGGTCATTCGTCTCAATGGCAATGGCAAAACCGAAAAAGGCGCGCACTTCGAAATTTGGTTCCCGGTCTCGTCCGCAAAACATGAGAACAAAGGAACACCATAACGAAAGAACGAAAAGACTTGAAATTCGAAACTGGAAATTTGAAACTTGAGGCTCTGAACCCGAAAAAATAGAAACATCATTCAGGTGTTCAATCGCCTGACAGCCAAATCTCGTAGGCGTTTGAGCTACGAATTTTCGAATTTCCAGTATCAAATTTCGAATTTCAAATATCGAGTTCCTCCTCCAAATTCACCTCTTTCTTCTTGCGGGGCTTTTTCTCGGGTGCCTCGGCGACGGGTTTCGCGGTGGTTTCGTCGAACTTGGGCAAAACCGCCTCGATGGCGCCCCAGTCGGAATCCTCACCCATGGGGATGATCAGGGTGATCTCGTCGCCCACCTCGGCGCGGAAATAGGTGACCGAGGCCAAAAGCACATTATAGGCCTTGCCGTTGGCGAGCACTTGGTAATGGCCCTCGTTGTAAACGAGCGGGCCGACTACGGTCTTGCGCTCCACCGGACCGATCTGCTTGTACAAAAATCGGCCCTCTTCGGTAACGGTCAGCTTCAGCACATCGCCGGGGATCAGTTTGGATTTGCTGGCGTAGTTGGCTGGAACGGGATAGCTGTTCCCCTTCTTGTCGACCATCCCCTGTCCATTGAACACGCCCTCGATCACCTTGCCGGTGCCGGAGGAAGTCACGGGGGCGGAGACAGTGGCCGCCTTCTCCTTGTAAACAGAGGCGCCGACCTGGGACCCTTCATTCAGGCCCATGGCATCGGAGAGAAGTTGCTGGGCCACCCTCAAGGCGGATTCGGCATTGTCCAAGAGCTCCTTGATGCGCACCATTTTCTTTACTTCAGTCATTTGATTTTTGTTTTAATGATTATTTTCCCGCCAGAGGCGGATCCGCCTCTGGCGGATGTTTTTGTTATGAGAGTAAGGTTTTTTATTTTTGTTTTCGTAGATCCTGAGCGGAGTCGAAGGATCAATCTTTAGTGCTTATAATCGTGCGCTCGTCACCTCCAATTCGCTCCTTTTGAAAGCTTTTTCCATGGCCTTGCGGGTCAGAAGCCCGCGCTGGGCCCCAAAAAAGCTAATCACACTATTCGAGTTTAGTGTACCATATTGGAGCGCATCTTTCAAGGGTAGGCCCAACACTTGGGCGCTTGTGAAGCCGCTGGCAAAGGCATCTCCCGCTCCCAGGGTGTCCACAATTTTGTGGGTGACAACGGGGCAAAAATAGACATTTTTCCGGTCGCAGGCCTGAGAGCCGTTTCCGCCATCGGTGATTACCACCGTCTTCA
>CAZURX010000013.1:0-1615 GCA_964623015.1 uncultured Candidatus Peribacteria bacterium | reverse complement strand
GGCAAATGGGAATGGGGAATGTGGCAATGGAACTTGGGGTTCTCGTGCTTGATGCCGGCCGGCTGGAACGGCGTGCGGGTGAAGCAGGTGGCCTCCTCCTTGTTCATGAATAGGAGTTCGGTCCGATCCAAAAGAGATTTCCACTTGAGAATCCCCTGTCCGCACTGCTCCTGACCCGGATTCCAAGCCAATTTGATATGAGGATGCTTTTCCAGGATTTTCAGCAATTCCCATGGAACTTGGCTGTCTTTCTCTGTCAAATGGTTCAGAAAAATCCAATCCGCGGTCTCCAGTGCCTTTATAGGCAAATCCTTGGCCGAAAAATATTGATTTGCGCCCGCGTAGGCCAATACAGTCCGTTCCCCCTCAAATGTGTTCAAAATCGTGGAAAACGCCGTTTTGTCATTCTTGGTGCGGGACGCGTATTCAGCGTGCACTTTTTCGTCTTTAAGATTTTCAAGAACCCGATCTCCATATTCGGTGCCCACCATGCCAACAAAATAGGTTTCGAATCCCATGCGGGAAAAGGCCACCGAGGTGTTGGTGGCGCCTCCGCCAAACGTCTCGTGCACCTCGTCAATTTTCAGTTTTCCACCATATTCAAAACAAAGCCATTCCTTCCGGCTTTCGGGCGTTCGAAGATTTAGGATTGCCTGGTCGTTGGCCTTAATAAAAATATCGAACGTCGCCCCGCCGATGCTGAATATTTTAATATTTTTCATATTGTTTTTGAGACTTGTGACTCGCACTCGCACGTGTGACTCGCACTAAATTATACCACACGTTCCACCTGGTACGCATCCGGCACGTCATGGCCGCGAAGGGCCAGGGAAAGAAGGCCAAGGGCAAAGGTCGCCAGGGCGATAAACAGAAAGGTGATTTTGAGACCAAAATGGTCGGCCGCGATGCCCATCAGGATCGGCCCCAGGATCCGTCCGATACGATCCACAAAATTATAGATCCCCGTGATTTCGCCGAGTTTGGAGCGGGGGGTAAGACGCGTCAGCGCCCCGTTGTAGGCGGGCCTTAAAATGGAAAACGAAAGCGAAATCAGGGCACACAGGCCGATCACCCACCATTGGCGGACCACAAAATGCAGAAGCACAAAAGCTCCGCCGCCTATGAACAGGGCGGAGGCGATCACTTTCATCCGGTTTATGAAATCCGAGAGGCCGGCCAAGAAATAGGTGAACACGAACGGCATGTACATGACCACCGACAGCAGGGCGACCGTGGGAAGGCCCAACTTCAACTGGACCGCGAAAAGCGGGATGAAGACATAGGTGAACATGCGGATCATTCCGTCAAAAAAGGCCAAAACCAGAAAAAAGAAAGTCTTGGGGTCCAGGGTCCTGAAATTGCGGAACAGGTCGACAAAATCCTGGCGGGTGTGCAGGTAGCGGCGAAAACCCGTGATGATGGAACGGAGCCCGCGTTCGTGGATCCTCGGAAGTATGAGAAAAGCCAGGAAGACGCTGGGCAGGACAAAGAGAAACATCGTGTTCAGGGAATAGTAGGAAACGGTGAACACGGCGAGAAGCATGCCCAGGATCCAGCCCAGGAAATCCATCGAGATGTAAAAGCCAAAAGGACCCGCCTTCCCGTGGTTGTCGTG
>CAZURX010000012.1:0-14136 GCA_964623015.1 uncultured Candidatus Peribacteria bacterium | reverse complement strand
GTTTGGCGATTGGGGCTTGCCGTATCAGGAAGCGTGCGAAGAGGCCTCGGTGATCATGGTGAACGCGTTTTTCATCGGCTCCCCCCTCACGGCCGAAATGATGAAATCCGAAATTCTGAAAATGGTGGAATGGGAAAAGGAGACCTTGGGGCACTACGAGGATACGAATGCGGCCGAAATCGCGCGAATTCTCAAGGAATATTATGGCCGCAAGGATGTTGAAGTCCTTTACGAATACACCTTGGACGATATCAAAAAGGCGGTTTCAAACGGATATCCCGTGATCATGACGCTTGCGGGACGGGAATTGAACAATCCGTATTATAGGGTTCCGGGTCCGATTTACCATGCGCTCGTGGTAAAGGGATACGTGGACGACAAGTTCATCACGAACGATCCGGGCACCAAGCGCGGACACGATTATTTGTATGATCCCCAGGTTCTCATCAATGCGAACCACGAATGGAGCACCCCCGACATCAATCAGGGGCGCCACGCTATTATTATCACAAAATCCTGATCGCTTGGGATAAAGGCTTGCGGCTTATTCAGGCCATTTTTTGATTTATGGTAAAATAAGATGATTAAAAAATTCAATAACTGATAATTATGAAAAAAACACTTACAATTGTGCTGGGCATTGTCGTGATCGCGGGTTTTGTGACGGCCTGCAAACCAGCGAAGCAAAAGATACCGATCCCGGCTACGAATTTTGAGGAGTGCGTCAAGGCTGGCAATCCGGTGATGGAATCCTATCCCCGCCAGTGCCGTGACGGGGATCGCACATTCACCGAAAATATTGGAAACGAGTTTGATAAAACGGATCTCATTCGTATCGATGCCCCACGCCCAAATCAATTAATACAAAGCCCGCTTACGATCACCGGAGAAGCGCGGGGTTCCTGGTTTTTTGAGGCGAGCTTCCCCATTGACCTGACCAATTGGGACGGGTTGATCGTCGCCCAAGGGTTTGCAAGCGCAAAGGGAGACTGGATGACCACGGAATTTGTGCCATTTGAGGCGGAGCTCACTTTCACGGTAGATAAAAATGCGACCGGCAACAAAGGAACGCTGATCTTGCGCAAAGCCAATCCGTCCGGCCTTCCCGAGCACGAAGACTCGCTCGAGGTACCCGTGGTGTTTTCCGGAATCGTGGGAGGCGCGACGCCATCTCCTAAGGCATGCACCCAGGAGGCAAAGCTGTGTCCGGATGGATCATCGGTGGGCCGCACAGGTCCGAATTGCGAATTTGCGCAATGCCCCGCACTGAATCCCGAGCCCGTTTCTGGTTGCAAAAAGGATTCCGATTGTCCCTCCTCGCAATATGTGTGCCAGGAAATACAGGGCATGGGCACCGCATGCTCGAGTGCCGACCCCAACTGCGTTCCCACCCATACCATCATTCAGGGGGAATGTAAGTTGAAAGAAGGCAATGGGTGCAGCGTGGATTCGGACTGTGTTGCGGGAAATCGGTGTCAAAAAAACAGTTGCGTGAGCCCGATCGGAAAACAATGCAGTGGGCCGGAAGACACAACCTGCCCTGCGGATTTTGAATGCGTTGAAGGATGTGGTCCTCCAGTGGTCAGGTTTCCCGACAACACGCCCCCTTCGTACTTTTGCCAACTCAAAGGCACTATTCGCAATTGCCCCATCTGCCTTTCCAAAGACACCTTGATTGACACTCCCCAAGGCGAGATTCCGGTGCAAGAGATGCATAAAGGGATGCCTGTGTGGACCGTCACCGCATCCGGCAAACGCGCCCGAGGGGTGGTTATTGAGACAGGCAAGACACCCGTTCCTGCGGATCATCAAATGGTCGAGCTTGTTCTCGACGATGGGCGCGCGCTGCTTGTTTCCCCAGGGCACCCGACGGTTGATGGGCGTTCTGTCGGAGATCTCGTCGCGGGCGACCGTTATGAGGGTGCCCGAATAGCCACTTCAAAAAGAGTGCCCTACGGCAATGAAGCCACCTACGACATTTTGCCGTCTGGCGAAACGGGATTCTATTGGGCCAACGGAATTCCTCTGGGCAGCACGCTCCATTAAAGTCGCCAAAAGCCTTCTTGTCGTTGAGAGGCTTTTCAGATCCTAAAGCTTGCGGCCTTTAATGATCCTGATCAAAAGGACGACAACGGCGATGACAAGCAGAAGATGGATATATCCGCCCAATGTGTAGGAGCTCACAAACCCAAGCGCCCACAGTATCAAAAGGATCACGAAAATAGTCCAAAGCATAAATTTTTTGATTAGTGATTATCAAAGTGGATGCTACTTGTTTTCTTTGTCCAATTTAGCCGCCGCCTCCGGCGTGGACACGGTTTTGCTCATAAAAAACAGTTTGACAATGCCCCAGGCGATCAGCCAGAAAACAAACATGGCCAAGAGCGTGGTCCATTCAAAGGCATGGCCTTCGGACTTGGCGGCAGAAAAAACGTTAAGAAACGGCGCAAAAAAAGGATAACTGATCGTGTAAATAAAGCTGGTGAAACCGGCGGAAGGGTTGGCGCCAAGCAGCCTCAGGCCGAATCGGAATGCCAATAGCACCTCAATCAAGCCTAAAATATACCAAACGATCTGGGTGCCGCGGTATAACGGCTTGGTGGTGGGTGAATTGTATGATGAATCCATATATTTTTATTTATATTTATTAATTATCTATATTAAAGTTTAGCATACTGATCACTAATTTGAAAGGGATCTTATTACATTCAAAAAACGACATGCCGCCAAAACCGTTCTGATCTCGCATACCAAGAGAGCCATTTAAGTGTGACAGATCAATCCCGAGAACTCGGGATAGGTCGTCAGTTCGAGTCCAGCCGGGGGGGCATTTAAAATATCCATCAACAAAAAAGCCCCCTTCGTAGCTTTTCATCCTTCGAAGTAAATACTACGGAGAATGGATAAGCGAAGAATGGGGGCTTTTGCGATAGCCGTTTAGGCGGCAGGTTGTGCCGGATCGGCGGGCGCGGCCGGGGCGGGTGCCTCGGGGGCCGCGGGGGCCATGGGCTCGGCTGGCGCGGCCGGGGCGGGTGCCTCGGGCGCGGCGGGGGCGGCCTCTACGGGAGCGGCCGGAGCCTCGGGTGTAGGCGAAACGGCTGGGACATCCGAAGCGGGTGCCTCAGGAACGGACGGATTTTGCACGTCATCCATAAAAAAAGAATTAAGGAAATAAGACTTATGCAAAGTAACACGCATCAAAATCATGTCCAAACTTTTTTTCGGATTTTGCCAAAAAAAACCTTTCGGTATGATGATATTGTTGCATAATCAACCTTTGTCAAATAATGCCAAACGGAAGAATGGCACCATGAAAAAGGAATAATGAAAATAACATTATTCTGTCACTAAAGAAGGGTTAGTAAAGAAGGCCCAATTGACCGCCTATTTTGACTCGATTTGAATGACCGGGGTCACATCCAAATCGAATATCACATGGCGCTTCACGGCAAGCGACACTTTTTCGCTGATGGCCTTTTGGAGCGAGGGTTCAAAGTTGGCCCCCTCGGGAAGCCGGATGCTTCCGTTGAATTTAACGTTCTTCCTGTCAAAGCTTTCCACTAGAAGGGCCCCGAGTTTGGCGCCGGGCAACTGCTCATTGAGCGATGCGGTGAAAATCTGGTTGGCCTGGACTTTCAGGTTGATCTTTTCCCCGATGTTGGTGAGCGAGGAATACAGGGGGAAGGAAATAAAAAACAGCAAAATGAAAAGGATCGCCGTGATGCGGAGACTCCGTTGCTTGGTGTCCTCCTGGTCTGGGAAAAAACCGTAAAACAGAAAAATGATCACCCCCACGGAAAGAATGGCGAAAAGGTTGGTGACAAAAAGAAACAGGCCTCCCGAGGCGAGAAAATAGTGTCCCAGGGAAAGTTCGATCCCGACCACGGCCAACGGCGGCATCAGGGACGCGGCCATGGCCACGCCGCTGATGTTCTCGGACAGTTTCTTGAAATAGAGCGACAGGATCGCGATCGATCCCGAGGCGATGGCGATGAGCAAATCGAGCAGGTTCGGCGACGTGCGGGCCAGAATTTCGGCCGTCTCGATTTTTAGGGGAACCATCGAGGAGAACAGGTAGGCGGTGTAGATGGCCACGGCCACGCTGAGGACCTGCATTCTGACGGACTGCCAAAAATAGGAGGGTTGCCCCGTGGTGATGCCAAAGGCCAATCCCTTGATGGGATTGAGAAGGGGGGCAAGGAGCATGGCGCCAATGACCACGGCCACGGAATTCTGGAGCAACCCAAAGGTGGCGATGGCAACGGAAACGATCAGCTGAGTCCAATACAGCGTGGAGTTCTTGATGTCCAAAAGAATGTTTTCCGTGATGAAGGCTTTCTCTTCGATCGACAGTCTAAGCCAGGCCAGCCTGCTCAGAAAAGAGGTCCCTTGGCTGACCACGATTTGTTCGGGTTGGGGAGCCTCCCCCGCTTTGATCTGGTCCTTGAGCAACGGAGATTCGGAGGCCTGTTTTTTTTCCAATACGACCTCCGGCTTCTCGGCGGCGGGGGCTTGCGACGGTTTCTTTGGCATAAGTTTTTATTTTAATTCATGGCCATCCTATCATCAGTGGCAGTCCTCTGTTAATAGAAAGAGGTCAGGCGGTGGAACTTTTCTTTTGGCCATATTTGGATTTGGCGAACTCGTCCTGGATTTCGCCCACCAGTTCCTCAAGCACATCCTCCATGGTGATCACCCCGAGGTGGCGCCCCCTCGCGTCCCGGACGATCGCCAGATGGATCCGCTTTTGCTTCATCCGCCTGAAGGTATGGGTCAACGTGCCCGCGGCCGGCACAAACAGGGTCCTGCGCATGAGGGAGTGGAGCGTGCGGTTGCTTTTGGCGATCAGCAGGTCTTTGGCGTGGATGATGCCGACCACGCGATCCTTGTCCTTCACGGGAACACGTGTGAATCCATGACGTGCGATGGCCGCGCGGATATCCTTGGCCAAAAAATTCTTCTTGAGGGAAAAAACCTTTTCCATGGGGACCATGATGTCCCGATTGCGCTTCTCACCGTACACAAGCACTTTCTCGATGATGTTCTTTTCGACTTTCTTGATCGCACCCTCCTCGAAACCGAAAGAGGCGATGTCCCGAATGACCTGATCGGTGATCAAGACATTTTTTTGGCTGGTTTTTGCGCCTCGCATCCTAAGGATCAACCCCGAAACGGCGACCAAGACGCTGATGACGGGCTCTAGGGCAAAGGACAGGTAATAAAGCGCCCTTGCGTCCCTCAGCGCGATCCGGCGGGAATGGCCGAGGGCATAGGATTTGGGGGTGATCTCCCCGAAAACCACAATCAAAAAAGTCAAAAGGCCGATCGCGAAGGAGATCCCGATCGCATGCAGGAACTCGTTCGCGGCCAAGGCCACGATGGACGCCAAAAGCACATTGACGACATTGTTGCCGATCAAAATCGCGATCAGGGTCCGGTTCATGTTTTGTTTTAGCCGAATCACATATTCCACGTTCGGCAATTTCCTTTTCCGCATCCGCGCCAGCTGGATCACCGAGATGTTCGTCAGGGCGGTTTCGATCCCGGAAAATCGGGCCGACAAAAACAAAAGCAGGAGGATCAGGGCCGTGAGTTCTATTATTTTTGGGTTATCCATGGTTACCCTAAATTTACTGGAAATCGGGGCAAAAGAAAATGGGGGTATTTTCAGGAAGAACATAGTTTGAAAATTAAAATGGAGCGTGTTGGGCCTGAATGCTTGGTCGCAGTCCCCTTGCCTTTTGGGTGAAGTGGCTATACAGTCATCGCGCTGAATTGATTAACAACAGCAATTTATGGGACATTTCAACAAAGGCGGAAAATTTGGAGGACATCGGTTTGCGGGCGGTGACGAGGGAAGGCCGGCCTTGCACAAGGCGACCTGCACCGACTGCGGCAAGCCGTGCGAAGTCCCTTTCAAGCCCACGCCCGGAAAATCCGTTTACTGCAGGGACTGCTTCAAGAAGGAAGGCGATTCGGGATCGGATCGATTCGGTGGCCCGAAAAATTTCGGAAAGTTCGGCGGAAAGGATGCCCGTTTCGACGACCGACCCATGTTCGAGACCACCTGCGCCGACTGCGGCAACCGATGCGAAGTCCCCTTTAGGCCCACAGGCGACAAGCCCGTGTTTTGCAAGGATTGTTTTGGGGGAAAGAAGGGGAAAGATTTCGGAACGAAAAAACACGACCAATTTTCCAAGACCTTTGGTTCAGGGAAGCCCGACCGTTCCAACGAAAACTTTGAAAAGCTGAATGCGAAACTCGAGCGAATCATCAAACTTTTGGAAGCCATGGGCCAAAAGAAAGAACCCGCGAAAGAGGCGGTGAAAGAGGCTCCGAAAACCGAGACGCCAAAGGCCTCCGTGAAAAAAGAGATCGTCGCCGAAAAACCCAAGAAGGCGCCCAAGGCCGCGAAGCCGAAAAAGGCGAAAAAGGCTAAATAGCAAACCACCCGCAACCAAAAATATTACAGGATCGCCTTGTGGCGGTCCTGTTTTTTTTGTCGTCGAAAACAAATCCGACAATCTGCTAAAATAGACACATGAGCAAAAAAACCATGGTCTGGATCGGTCTGTTTGTAGGCTCCACGATCGGTGGCATGGTTCCCAGCCTGTGGGGAGATAATTTTCTGACCTATTCCTCGGTTTTGCTCACCGCCCTGGGCGGCATTGTCGGTATTTATATAGGTTTCAAACTGGGCAATGACTGACAAGGAAAATACATCTGAGGACAAGACCCAACTCGCCACCTTCGCGGGCGGGTGCTTTTGGTGCATGGAACCCATTTTCCGAATCCAAAAGGGCGTGAAGGACGCGATCGTGGGCTATTCGGGCCCCGTCGCTTCGCGAGCGACTGGGGCGGGAGGAATGATCAAAAACCCGACCTACGACCAGGTTTCAACAGGAAAAACGGGGTATCGGGAATCGATCCAGATCACCTTCGACCCCAAACTGACGCCGTATGAGAAGTTGCTGGACATTTATTGGCGCAACATCGACCCCACGGACGAGGGAGGGCAGTTCGCGGACCGGGGCGACCAATACATACCCACCATTTATTTCCACGATGAGAACCAGCGGAGGGCGGCTGAAAAATCCCGAGCCGATCTGGACAAGTCGAACCGATTCGGCAAGCCCATCGCGACCCAAATCCTCCGATACCGAAACTTTTATCCGGGGGAGGAGGAGCACCAACGCTATTACCAAAAACGACCGCTCCGCTACAATTTGTATCACGAAGGCTCGGGACGCGACGAATTCCTCGCGAAAACGTGGAACACCCCTAACCAGAGGTAACAATTGACATTTAACATTTCGAGCTTGGTCAATTGTCAACGGTCAAATGTATTAATGGTTCGTATTTAAACCCATCAATATGCAAAAAAAGGAACCTAAAGAATTAACCCCCATCCAATATCATGTGACGCAGGAATGCGGCACCGAGCCCGCGTTCCAAAACGAATACTGGAACAACCACAGGGAGGGAATCTATGTGAACGTGGTCACCGGGGAGCCGCTCTTCAGCTCGATCGACAAATTCGATTCCGGCACGGGCTGGCCCAGCTTCACCAAGCCGATCGACCCGAAAAGCGTCACCGAAAAAGAGGATAAAAGCCTGTTCATGAAACGGACAGAAGTCAAAAGCAAAAAGGGCGACGCTCATTTGGGCCACGTGTTTCCCGACGGTCCCGGCCCCACAGGCCTGCGCTATTGCATCAACTCGGCCGCGCTTCGGTTCATCGCGAAGGAGGACTTGGAAAAGGAGGGATATGGGGAATATGTGGCGCTGTTCTCCTGACACAAAAAAATCGGCAAGACGTGATATGATGGTCGGGCCTTAATTATGAGTCCAATGCCGACCTTCGACCTCATCGCCACCGCCAAACTTGGGCTCGAGTCCCTGGTCGCCGACGAAATTCGGAAGCTCGGCTATTCCGACGTGAAAGTCAAAAACGGCGAAGTGGAATTCAGGGGCGACGAACGCGCCATCGCGCGATGCAACCTGTGGCTCCGCACCGCGGAACGTCTTTTTCTGAAAGTGTCGGAATTCCCCTGCGTAACTTTCGACGAATTATACGACCAAACGCTCAAAATCGATTGGCCGAGTATTATTCCCGAAAACGGCTTCATGCACGTGGACGCCAAATGCGTGCTGTCCAAGATCCTTTCCCGCCAAAGCTCGCAATCGATTGTGAAAAAAGCCGTGGTGGAAAGCATGAAACGCAAATTCAAAAAAGAGTGGTTCGAGGAAAGCGGCCCCGAATTCAACATCCACATCGAATTCTACAAGGATGTGGCGCGCCTGCTGCTCGACACCAGCGGCGCGGGCCTGCACAAACGCGGGTACCGGGCGATAGCGGGCGAGGCTCCCCTGCGCGAGACCATGGCCGCCGCCATGGTGATTTTAAGCAATTGGAAGCCGGGCCTTCCCCTCTTTGATCCCCTGTGCGGCTCGGGAACCATCCCCATCGAAGCCGCATTGATTGGAGCAAACATCGCCCCGGGCCTAAGGCGGAATTTCGACGCCGAAAAATGGCCCCTGGTCCCACCGGAAGTCTGGAAGGAGGCCCGAAAGGAGGCCGAGGCCGCGGAACTAAAAACCCCCTTTTCGATCCATGGATCGGACATCGACTCCACGATACTGGCCACCGCGCAAAACAATGCCAAAAAAGCGGGTGTCGAACTGTTTCTCAGCAAATTCGAGACAAAAGACGTTCGCGAGTTCAGCCCCGGAGGCGAAACCGGAATCGTCATCTGTAACCCGCCCTACGGCGAGCGGCTGCTGGACCAGCAGGAATCGGAGAAGTTGATTCGGACCTTGGGTCAGGTGTTCGTCCAAAAAAAGCGGTGGACCTACCACATCCTCTCCCCCCACCCGCAATTCGAAAAGCTGTTCGGCCGAAAGACGTTCCGGAACCGAAAGGTGTACAACGGGAAGATCAAGTGCTATTTGTATTCGTTCTCCTAAGAACCTAAATACCTAAATTTAATAGTCAAAAATTGAAAAAAATAGTTTAAATTTAATTAAGATATCCCGTTAATACTAAAAATAGCAAAACCGATTAGGAATAAAATTCCAACGACAAAAAATAGTCTATTACAGACTTCAAAAATATTTGTCGCAACTAAATGATATTTAGTTTTTTTAAAATCTTTCGAAAATTGGTTATCAATGAATGATATATCCGTTTCTATTTGGGTTAAATTAATATCCTCTGGGTTAAAAAATAATTGAGGAATGTTCTGTTTCTTTTCTATTTTTAAAAAATTTTAACCAATTTGAATGAAAAACATAATGTGTGTATGAAACGTGATTAAAGATTCTGGATAAGCCAGAATATATAGATAGAAATAAAAAGAACCAGGATAAATAAAGTATGTGAAAATTTGTAATTGGACCTATTACTTTTACAATTACTATTTTATCAATAAAGTCTCCTAAAAAAGTAACACTCAATACTATGGAACCAGTACTAAGCGATGTTATATAAAGATATAAGTTATCAAGACGTTTAATATTCTTTTCGCTTTGTTTTCTGAGATCGTCATAGGCCGCACTAGTATCATTAATGCTTTCTATAACGGATTTTCTAGAAATTTCCTGATTTTGCATTATAGTAAATTAAAGACAAATATTATAAAGTAATAATATCAAATTAAAAATATAACCCATAGAATAAACTTGAGTTTTTTTGGATAAAATAATCAATAAATCATACATATGAGAAACATTTATGACACGCTAATGGGTACACAAGAAATTAAAAGCCATGATGAAGATTGGCTACTTTATAAGAAAGGTCAAACAAGGATGCTGAATTACCAGATCCTCGGATTACTCATAACTACAATACTCGCTTATTTTCTTCCCGATTATCGGATAATTGTAACTCTGCCAACCATCCTTCTTGCCTTATTTCTTGTTAGGCTTGGAGAATATAAGGGTTATAATGAATGTCTCTTTGATCTTGAAAATGAGTAATTTTGGATGGGGCATCAATGTCTCGCCTACGAATTTTTAAATTGGATAATCTCCTATTTAAACCCCTTCAAAAATTTGACCAGTTCCGCGCCGCTTCGCTCGCCGATGTTCAGCCTGGGCAGACGCAAGGGGTCGGCTGAATCGCGGACCACGGTCCAGATCATGGAGGCCGCGCTGGTGTATCCCGCCTCTTTGACCAACGTGGGATGGCTTTCGCCATAAAGCCCGAAGGGATAGGCAAACGTGTTCACCGAGACACCCAAAAGCTTTTCGAGTGTCGTTTTGCTGTCCGCGATTTCCGATCGCGCCTTCTCATACGACAATGCCTTCAGCTTGAGGTGATGTGAGGAATGCGATCCGATCTCCACAAGACCGCTTTGCGCCAATGTCTTGGCCATATCGGAAGTGAGATATTGCTTGT
This sequence comes from uncultured Candidatus Peribacteria bacterium, assembly GCA_964623015.1. GTDB lineage: Bacteria > Patescibacteriota > Gracilibacteria > UM-FILTER-43-11 > UM-FILTER-43-11 > FEN-1329. The sequence continues at coordinate 3,734 of CAZURX010000012.1, read as the reverse complement.
GGTCCAAAAGAGACGGAACCAGATAGGCAGTGATGGAAACCTGATACTTTTTGAGCAACGGAAACACGTTGGTGTAGACATCGACGATCCCGTCGTCGAACGTCAGGACAATCGGCTTTTCGGGCAAGGTTCCGATTCCGTCGAGCGCCGCCGACACCTGCGCCATGGAAATGAAATGGTAGCCGGCATCGATCAATCCCTTGAGCTGGTCCTCGAAAACAGCGGGGGTCACGTTCATCTCGTACCGGGTGATGTCCCTGGAATAGACCGTGTCGCGGACATAATGGTAAAGCAGAATAGGCATGTGGATCGGGTCAGGTTCCTTGGGGGGTTCGGGCACTTCCGCCACAGGGTGAATTGTCGGGGTGGGGGTGGGCACTGGCGTGGGCTTGACGGCGGTGGCGGCGACTTGAGGCTCGGGATCGGCGACGATCTCAATGGTTTCCAATGGGACTGGATTTACGATCGGTGTATCAGGCAAGGGGGTGGCGGGAGGAATCCGCTGAAAATAGAAAATGGAGAAAGGCGCGAGGACAAAAAGCCCGCACAGCAAAAGAATGGGCGCAAAATGCTTTGAAAATAGGAAATGGACGCGGTGATGGGATTGATTTGCCTTTTTCATGGGACTATTTTGTGTCGGCGGAATAGTTATGCCACCTCGGGGAAATTTACGCAACACGCTTTGACGAAAAACACGAAACGCAAGTTTCGAGTTTCAAGTTTCGAGTTTGCGGCAGATTGGGCTATAATGGAACAAAATTTAAACCCCTTATTTATGTTCAAAAAAACTCCGTCCTCCACGCCCAAGGATGTGTTTCAGCATTTACTGATGATCGTCACGCTCTACATCGGCGTGGTGAGCTTGATCACTTTGCTGATCCAATACATCGACGTTTTGTTTCCCGACCAATTGAATTTTTATTATCAGGGTCTTTTGGACGGAATCCGCATGTCCAGCTCCACGGTCGTGGTGGCGACCCCGGTGTTTATTCTCATGTCCTGGCTGGTCCAACGGGAAATCGCGGCCGACAAGGGCAAAAACGAAATAAAGGTGCGTCGATGGCTGTTGTATCTCACCCTCTTCATCGCCGCCATCACCATCATCGTCGACCTGATCCAGCTGGTGTACAACTTCTACAGCGGCGAGCTCACCACCAAATTCATGTTCAAGGTGCTTTCCGTGCTGATTGTGACGGGCGCCGTGTTCTTCTATTACCTGTGGGATCTGCGGGGCTTGTGGCTCAAGACCAAGATGCCGAAATATTTTGCCTGGGGCAGTTCGGCCGCAGTCTTCATCGCTATCATTGCTGGATTCATGATCGTGGGATCCCCAGCAACTCAACGCCAAATCCGTTTCGATGATCAGCGCGTGTCAGATCTCCAGATGTTGCAAGGCCAACTCATCAACCAGTGGACCATGAAGGAAAAATTGCCCGGCACGCTCAATGAGCTTAGAGATAGCATTTCGGGCTTTGTGCCGCCGGTCGACCCCGAAACCCGCCAACCCTACAAATACCAGGTGGTCACTCCGCTTTCGTTCAGACTGTGCGCCACGTTCGTCCTGCCCAGCCTCGACCAAAAATTCGGAAAATCCTCAGGGTCTTCTGTCCCCTATCGAACACCCGTCGAGGTCTACCCCTATGGCTACAAAGGCGAATTCGACCAGAACTGGAGCCATGACGCGGGCGAAAAATGTTTTGAGCGGACCATCGACCCTCTGCTCTACAAACCGGTGAAGCTTCAATAGCAAAACTCAACCAAAAAGGCCTCGGACGTTCGTCCGAGGCCTTTTTTAATAGATAATGGAATGAGGCTAGTCCTCTTCATTTTCATCGTCATCGTCTTTGCCATTTTTTCCATTCTTGTTGTCTTTCTCTTTCTGCTTTTCAGCCTTAAGAGCTTCCTTTTCAGCCTTGAGCTTTTCCCTCAGTTCCTGCAACTTGGCCTTTCGGGCTTCCAGCCTTGCCTTCAAGGCCTCCTTGCGAGCCCTTTTTTCCTCCTCGCGCTTCTTCTTGGCCTCCTCGCGGGCCTTCTCGCGCTTGAGTTTTTCCTGTTTCTGGAAATCGCGCTTCATCTGGTTTCGTTCCCTCATGCAAAGGCGTTTTTCTGAGCTGCCTTTCATTGCGGCGCAAAGCTTGGTCTTGGCGCTGATCATCGCCTTGGTGATTTCGGTGGAGGTGGGCGGGGTCACCGGGGGAACAACCGGGGCCGCGACAAAATTCACGTTGAAGGTGAGGGTCGCGCCTTCGGCCAAAACCTGGGTGTACGGGGATTCAAGGACCACGTTCGCGCCGTCCTTCACGTTGTCCAGCACAAAGCCGGTGGGTGGGGTAACAGTTATAGAATAGGAGCCAACCGCCGCGGAGGCGTTGGAATAGGTTTCGGTGGCGACACTGGCCGTGGAAGGACCAACGACCTCAACGGTGCCAAGGGCGCCGGCCTGGTTCACCGCCAAGGTTCCGGTGGTTGCCGTTTCATCGGCAAAAACGCTTGCCACCGATCGTTCGAGAACGACGTGGCTTGCGCCCACCCCAAAGAGCATCGATAGGGCAATCGCCAAGCTGGATATTTTTCTTAACATATAAAAAATTAGAAAATAAATTGGTTTCAACGTTTGATACACGATCAGGATAGTCTTGTTACAACATTTTAAAAACCCCCTTCGAAGCCCTGAGCAAGGTCGAAGGGGCGAAGAAGGGGGTTTTCGGTTAATGACAAATAATGAAATCTCTACCGATTCGTAAGATACTGGTAGATCGCGATGGCAACCTCAGACCTCGTCATCAAATTGGAGGGCTTGAAAAGGTTGTCCACCACTGTGTCGGGGTACAGGGAAAATTTCTGCACCGCGCCGGCATAAGTGGCAAACCAGTCGCCCTCCTTCACATCGGTGAACAGGGAATGATCCAAGTCGGTCGGAAGTTGGCAGGCCAAGGTGATCATCTTGGAGAATTCCGCGCGGTTCACGGTGTTGGCCGGACGGAAGGTGCCGTCCTCATAGCCTTTGATGATTCCTAATCGGGCGGCCGCCTCCACATAGGGCACATACCATTGGCCCTTCATGAGGTCGCGGAACTTGCCGCTGTAGTCGGCCTGGGTATCTTTGCCGCAAGCCAAAAGCAGGAATTTGGCGGCCTCGGCGCGATTCACGGGCTTGTTGCCCTTGAACTCGCCATCCGGGAATCCACCGAGCACCCCACGGCGATAAAGCTCTGCGGCGGCTTTGCCCTCTCGGCCATTGGCATCGGTGTCCGGAAAGGGATTGTTGTAGATATCGGGATTCACCAAAACCTCTTCCTCATAACCGGCTGGAGGGGCAAATTTGGGCTTCTCGGACTTCTCGCAGAGTTTCTTGAAGGTCTCTTTCAGACTTTCATAATCCCTGGTGTCGGTCATCCCTTCCTTATTATAGGTCAGGATTTTGTTGCGGAGATTTTTGCATTGCTGATCCTCGGGGATAAAATTCGCAGGCCTCACCGATGGGGTGGTAGCCTCCTGTGTGCGCGTTTCCTGCTCTTGGCGATAGCACGTTTTCACATATTTGGCCTTGATGTCAGCGTATTCCTGGGAATTGGGGTTGGCGCTGGTTTTCTCGAGCGTCGCGCGGAGTCGCTCGCATTCTTCACGCATCGGATCCCCAATGGCAGGAGGAACTTGGCCTCCGACGGTGGCACCCCCCTGTCCGCATCTCATCCATTGCCATTTCTGTTCGTAAGGGTATTTCCCGCTTTCCA
>CAZURX010000011.1:6641-16513 GCA_964623015.1 uncultured Candidatus Peribacteria bacterium | reverse complement strand
GACGGTCATCTAAATAATATTGGTGAAGTGCAAAGTGGATATGATATGCAAGGAATGGAACCTCCAGCTGCCATTGACGCAATGAGTGCCCATCTTCGCGCTCTTAGGTGCATTAACCGCATGAGCTTCGTTGAAACGGCACTGGAAAACGGAACTGCTGGTTCTTCAGAGGTTAAGGATGCTTTGACCAAGGCAGTTGATGAAGCCATAACTCTTGCCAGGCCGGTGCACAAGGACAATTCGCTGCTCAGTCCAGTGAACGAACTGAGGGAGAGGGCGGAGCGGACAACGGGAAGCCCCTTGATATCTCCGAAGCTTCTGGAGGCATTTCATAAAGTGTTCAAATAAAAGAAGAATAGTTAAAAATCCAAAAGAAAGACCCATTGATTCTCATAAAATTTTAATGGGTCTTTTTTATTGATCAAAATGATGCCCCGCCTATGGTAAAATCAAGCCATGGCTTCCGACCTCAAAACCTCAATTCTCCAGACCATCGCCTTCTTTGATCTTTTCGACTATCCGCTGACTGCGGAGGAAGTTTTGGAATATTTGTACGGAACCCAGAAGCCCGTCCACATCAAAGAAATCAGAGGCTTGTTGGATGAAATGGAGGGCGTGACCGAGCATATCCACGACTATTATGTGCTAAAAGGTCGTGGAAACCTGATCGACACGCGCAAAGGAAGAAAATTCATCGCCGAAAAATTCTGGACCCAGGTTCGCCAGTATGGCCAGTATGTGGCGAACGTGCCTTTTGTGGAGATGGTGGCGGTCTGCAACAACTTGGCCTATGACAACGCCAGCGAGACCTCGGACATCGACCTTTTCATCGTGATCCGCGAGGGTCGCATGTGGCTGGCGAGATTATTAATTACATTGATTCTCCAATTCTTCGGCGTTCGGCGACATGGCAACAAGATCACCGGACGATTTTGCCTCAGTTTTTTTGTTACACCCAAAAAACTGGGTATGGAAATTTTGTTACAGAAGCCCGAAGACCCCTATTTGGCCTATTGGACCAAATTGCTTTCGCCTGTGTATGGCGAAGAGGTTTACAAAAAATTCGCAGAAGAAAATCGGGGCTGGCTCAAGCAATCGTATGGCCTCAATTTCACGGACCAAAATTTGAAACGCATCACCTTCCGCGCCAAAAGCGGCGCCAAAAAATTCTTCGAATGGCTGTGGGGCGGAAAACTCGGCGATTGGACCGAAAACCTGATCAAAAAAATCTGGAAACCCCGCACGTCCAAACATGCGGCCGCCCTCGGCCCCGAGGCCAGCGTGGTGGTCAGCGACGAAATGCTCAAATTCCACAACAAGGATCGAAGAAAAGAGTATCTGGATCGCTGGCAAAAAACCGTCCATGAGGCACTAGAGGATTTGAAATGGCTAGAGATCGAACGGCAAAAACAAATAGAAAAGGCCATTCAGGAAAAGGGCTGAGAATAGCTTAAAGCTTACCGCTTGCTGCTTATCGCTTATAATTTTCAGGCCGCAGCCCCCAGCGCCTCCTCTAATGTTTCAAAATGCGGAATGATCGAGGTCAGGCCCACCAGGCTCATCACATCCATCACAGCCTCTTGGGCGGCGCAAAGGATGAACTTGCCCTGCTTTTTTGAAAGATGGGTGTGCACGGCAACCATGTAGCCGATGCCCTTGCTGTTCACGTAGGCCAAATCCTTGAGGTCAAAAATCACGAACTTGATGACAGGATCATTGAGGATCGGGTCGAGGTTCGCCTTGATGTCCTGAAGGCTGGGCTCGTCCATCTCCCCCTCGAGGGCGACCACGCGGACCAAGGGATTTCCAGTTTCCAGGATTTTGACAACGATATTGCTCATGAATCGGGATTAAGTGCGCCTCAAATATACACCACTATGAATATTCTATAAAAGTGTAATATTCCGTAGTCCTCCGAAGCTTCGGCGGAGGAGGGCGAAGGAATATAACCGCAACACAATGGGTTTACAAGACCACAGGAAATAAATTGGAGTATCATTGACCGTGAAAGTGTTATTTTGATACTTTGTTATTAAATTGGTAATTATGAAAAAGCGCGTCCTTTCCGGCATCCAGCCTTCGGGCAATCTGCACATCGGAAATTACTTCGGAATGATTCAGAGGATGGTTGAATACCAGGAAAAGAGCGACCTCTTTTTGTTCATCGCCAATTTGCATTCGCTCACCACGGTCCACGACCCGAAAGCCCTGAAGCAGCTCACCCTGCAGGCGGCCACCGATCTGCTGGCGCTCGGCATCGATCCGGACCGCTGTCATTTTTGGGTGCAGTCCGATGTGCCGGAGGTGGCGGAGCTGGCCTGGATTCTTTCCTGCCATGCGCCGTTTGGCCTGATGGAGCGCGCCCACAGCTACAAAGACAAGGTGGCCAAGGGCATCCATCCCACACTGGGCCTGTTCAGCTATCCTATTCTGATGGCCGCGGACATTTTGATTCACCAGGTGCAGGTGGTGCCTGTGGGCAAGGACCAAAAACAGCATGTGGAAATCGCGCGGGACATCGCGATCAAATTCAACAACGCGTACGGCGAAGTGTTCACGGTGCCGGAACCCGAGATTCCCGAAAGCGTGGCCGTGATTCCAGGAACGGATGGACAGAAAATGTCCAAATCGTACGGAAACACCATCCCGATCTTCGCCGAGGACAGCGTGATCAAGAAAGCGGTCATGGGCATCGTGACCGACTCGAAGGGGGTCGAGGAATCCAAGGATCCCGAGGCCAACAACGTGTTCAACATTTGCAAGCATTTCCTTACCAAAAAGGAGGCCGACGCTTTCGCCGATCGTTTCCGCAAGGGGGGCATGGGCTATGGCGATGCCAAAAAGTATTGGTTGGAGAAAATCCTCGACCATTTCCGCCCTTTCAAGGACAAACGCAAGGAGCTTGAGGCCAATCCCGAGAAGGTGGAAAAGATCTTGGAGGACGGAGCCCTAAAAGTCCGCAAGACCACCTTAAAAACACTCGAAAAGGTCCGCGAAGCCACTGGATTGAGATATTAAATTTCTAATTTTTAGTTTTTAATTTTTAATGAATTTCGAATTTTTTAATGATTTAATTATTAATTGGTATTCTAGTTTATAAATTATAAATATTATCAATAAAAATTGTTTAAAAATTTCAAATTAAAAATTAAAAATTTTAGTTAAGTTAATAAATATGACAAAGTATATTTTCGTAACCGGTGGCGTCTGTTCGTCCCTTGGCAAAGGGATTGTCGCCGCCTCCATCGGGAATCTTTTGGGTGCCTCGGGCTACAAATGTTTTCCGCAGAAACTCGACCCCTACCTCAATGTGGATCCCGGCACCATGAGCCCGTTTCAGCACGGCGAGGTGTTTGTGACGGACGATGGAGCGGAGACGGATCTGGATTTGGGCCATTATGAACGATTTATCGACACACCCCTTTCAAGGGAAAGCAGCCATTCCACGGGCCAGATCTACCAAACCGTGATCGACAAGGAGCGGAAGGGGGAATTTCTGGGCGGAACCATCCAGATCGTTCCCCACATCACGGATGAGATCAAACGACGGATTCGCAACGCGGCAAAGTCGTCCAAGGCCGACATCATGCTCTGCGAGATCGGCGGAACGGTCGGCGACATCGAGGGCCAGCCTTTTTTGGAGGCGCTTCGACAGCTAAGGCACGAGGAGGGTCGGGAGAACACGCTGTTCGTGCACCTGACGCTGCTTCCCTATTTGAGGGCCTCGGGCGAATTGAAAACCAAACCCACCCAGCTGTCGGTGAAAACGCTTCAGAGCATGGGCATCCAGCCCGACATGATTTTCGCGCGCGCGGACACCAAGATCCCCGTGAGTCTCCTTCACAAAATCTCAAAATTCTGCGATGTGCAGAAAGAGGCGGTCATCGCCGCGCCAACCCTGCATTCCATCTACGAGGTTCCGCTGATTTTCGACAAACAGAACATCACCCAGGTGATTTGCGAGAAACTCAATCTGAAATACCGAAAACCCGCCACCAAGGAATGGGCGGCCATGGTCAAGAACATGATGACCCCGCACCCGGAAATCCGGATTGGGCTGGCTGGAAAATACAACGATTTGGACGATGCTTACCTTTCCGTGATCGAGGCCATCAAGTCGGCCAGCTACCACCACAAACGAAAGGCGAAGATCATTTGGATCGACGCGGAAAAAATCGAGGCCAAGGATAAAAAGGAATGGGCCAAACTGAGGAAAATCGATGGCGTGGTGGTGCCCGGAGGCTTTGGCAGCCGCGGGATCGAGGGGAAAATTCTGGTGGCCGAGCATTGCCGGAAGGAAAAAATCCCGTATCTGGGGCTTTGCCTGGGCGCCCAGCTCATGACCATCGAATTCGCCCGCAACGTCCTGGGGATCAAAAAAGCGACCTCCGAGGAATTTGTGCCCAATGCCAAGGACAAGGTCGTCCATTTCCTGCCGGGGCAAAGCGAAAAGCGCGCCAAGGGCGGAACTTTGCGGCTCGGAAGCTGGCCGTGCAACCTCAAGGAAGGAACCCACGCCTATGAGGCCTACAAGAAAAAAACCATCCAGGAGCGTCACCGCCATCGATACGAATTCAACAACGACTATCGCAAGGATTTAGAAAAAAAAGGCCTGATCTTTTCGGGGGTTTCGCCCGACCATGAGCTCATGGAAATTGTGGAGGTGAAGGACCACCCCTTCATGGTGGGCTCGCAGTTCCACCCCGAATTCAAGAGCCGACCCAACCGCCCGCACCCACTATTTAGGGAATTCATAAAGGCGGCGCTTTAATAACCAAACGCCAAGCTAAGTTTAAAATCCTAAATTCTAGGCACTAGAGCCTAAACAAAGAACAGGTTCCAAATTCCAAAATACAAACCGAAATCGATAACTATTCGATTGGATGGATTGATTTTTGTTTGGAGTGTTTGTGCTCGTGATTTTTGAATCTAGACCCTGTTTAGGTTTTCGTGGTTTCGAGTTTAGGCACTGCGTTTGCGCAAGCAAACGATATATTCCTCTCGGCTGGTATTTCGGACGGCTTGGGGTTTTGTCATCTGCACTTTTTCGAACAAGGCTCGCGCCTTGGCGATGAGTTGGCCGTGGTCGGCTCCTGGAAACGCCTTGATGACCAGATTTCCTCCGGGCTTCAAGTATTGCTCGGCAACGTTGAGCACTTGCATATTCAGGTCGAATGATCGGCCCGCGTCCACAAACTTGATACCCGAGGTGGCGGGCGCCAAATCGGAAGTGACCACATCAAAACGATGGACCCTGTTTTCCGTTAGTATTTTGTCATAAATCCTCTCGTCGAAAATATCGCCCGCATAAGCCTTCACGTTGGGTTGTTTGAAGGGTTTTATGGGGGTCAGGTCCACGCCGATGAGCAAACCGTCCTTTCCGATGATTTTTTGGATGTATTGCATAAAGCTTCCCGGCGCGGCCCCCAAATCAAGCACCTTGTCCCCAGGGCGGATCAAATGGAATTTGTTCTGAATTTCCTCCAGCTTGAAAACGCTTCGGGCGCGGTAGCCTTGTTCCTTGGCCTTCTTGAAATATTTGTCCTGTGGGAGATAAGTTCCCGGCATAATTCAAGTAATTATCGTATAACTGTATATTACAGTAATTATAGTAATACTATAATGGTTTCTTATTTGGAACACCGACGGCCCGTGGGTATTGGGACGGTGTCGGCTGGGTCTTGTTGAATATCAGCAAATATCGACTGCCAGCCCCTTCTGGAAGTTCGTAGGATTCAATTTTGGGCTCGCCAAGCTTGAGACATTTCATTCCATTCTTGGACTGCGCAAGCTCCTCCAGATAGTTGGGGCCCTTCATGGCCACGAAAAGGCCTCCAACCTTAGCCAAGGGGGTCGCTAGCTCCAATAAAACGGGCAAGGGCGCCAAGGCTTGTGCGGTCACCAAATCAAAACGTTGCCGATAGTCAGGATTCTGCCCCAAAACCTCGATTCGTTCAGACAAAGTCTTTACGTTTTTAAGTCCAAGCTGATCCGCAAACTCTTCCACCGCCCGAATCTTCTTCTGAACTGAATCCACGAGGAGGAATTGGACTTCGGGGTGGGCAATGGCCAAAGGGATTCCCGGAAAACCGCCCCCCGTTCCCAAGTCGGCGACCGACATGCCCGACTTAAAATCGACAAACTGGTCCAGCATCAGGGAATTGAGGATCTGTTTGACCATGAAAGTCGCCCGGTCCCGGATATTGGTTAAATTCAAAACCTTGTTCTTGGCTTCCATTAAATCGGCAAACCGCTCCAGGGCGGCATATTGGCTTTTGGATAGGTGGATTCCTGCGTTTTCGCACAATGCCTCGATCATTATTGTTCGATTTAAAATAAAATTACCTTCTCACAATTCGTAATTCGTAATTTGAAATTCATTGGACATTGGTCATTGGTTATTGGTCATTTTTTAAGCGCCTCGATCTCCTCTGGTTTCAGGTACCGCCAGTGTCCAAGGCTGAGTTCGCCCAGTTTCAGGGTTTTGATGCGGATCCGCTTGAGGGTAATGACATTGATTCCGAGCTTTTGGCAGATGCGGCGGATTTGGCGGTTTTTGCCCTCGGTGAGGACCAGCCGCATATGGCTAGGACCGAGCAGGGTGACCTTCATGGGGTTGGTGGGGGCGCCAAAAAGGCTGACCCCTTTCTCCAGCTTGCCCACAATTTCGGGCGTGATGGTTTTGCGGACCGTGACCTCGTATTCCTTTTCGCTTTCGTAGCGGGGGTGGGTGAGCTTGAGCGTCAAATCCCCGTCATTTGTCAGCAATATCAGCCCAGAGGAATCCTTGTCGAGTCGCCCCACGGGAAACACGCGCTCCGGGACTTTCACCAAGTCCAAAACGATCTCGGGGTCCTGCTCGGTCTTCTGGGCCGAGGCCACGTAGCCCTCGGGCTTGTTCAGGAGGATGTAGACCAACCGTTCGGCGACCTTCACCGCCTTTCCATCGACCAAAATTTTATCTTTGGTGGGGTCGACTTTGGTTCCCAATTCTTGCACGGTTTGGCCGTTCACCGAAATTTTTCCCTCGGCAATCAAAACATCCACCGCGCGCCGTGAGGCCACCCCCTGCTGGGCCAAATATTTGTTGAGCCGAATGAGTTCCATGAATAGATTTTACCTCAAAAAAGCCGACCATGATACTTGTCCGATCAGACCGACCATCAGGTCCTCAATTAGTTCCTCGATTAGGTCCTCCATCAATATTTGGCACCGGATCGTTTGGCCCGTACGAGGGCATGATTTTGTTGAGGTCAGGCCCGCTCGTGGGCCCCTCGAAATCGATCTTCGGGGCTTCCTTTCGGCCGGAACAGGCGGTCAGGGCAAGCAACGAAAACAAAACAATAAGTATTTTTTTGGGCATAATTTAATAGATAGCGTTGTACCGACTTTCAAGCGTATCGGTCGCTATCGTACCATCGAATCCTTCAAATTGTCGAATCCATTTCACAGCCCGTTTTCCAGTGTAAATGGGCCCTTCCACCTGAATGGATTTGAAATCTTTGTTTCCGATCACCTCGACGGTAATAAGTTCCTTTTCGGTGTCATTGATCACATTGAAAACCACCGGGGATTCAAAACTGTTCCGAATTCTTAAGTTGGGCTTTGGGCGATAAACGGTGGCATCCAGGCCAATGTTCTCTTTGGGATACAGATTGGAGTAAAACAAGCTGTGGCTTTTGCGTTCCACAACTTCTAGGCCCGCCTTCCACATGGGAATAAAGACCATGGTGGCGGATCCGCAAAGGCCGCCACCGAACTGCCATGCTTCGACACCATTGGCGATCACCCAACCATACTTGAAATCCGACAGGTTCTTGTCCGAAACCATTATCCAATAATCCAGGATCTCGCCAGGCATCAGAAGTTTGTTTTGGATCTTTTCGATCCCAGTGACCAAATTGTATTTCCGATAGGCGGCATTTTTACTGTAATCGTAGGTGTAGCTGTTTAGCACTTCTTGAAGGCCGAAATGTTTGACCAATTGGGTCACTTGCGAGTTCAGATCGGGCCGTTCGGTGAGAATATAGGGATCTTCGAGAAGTGAAATCCTTAAGCGTCCAAAAGCGGCAAGTTCGTCTCGAATTTTTTCGACAAACTTCTTTTCCTGGGAATCCAATTCTCTCGGGGCCTCAAAATCCGTCAAAATGGAGGCAAGTTCCACCTGAATATTTTCGATCTCCTTGAGATTGTGATAATTGGAAGGAGTAATATCCTTTTTGTCCAGAACCAATACCTCACGATAGGGAATTCCCATATTCGCCTCGGAAACGGCGTTTCGATACAGAAACTCCTGCATGGTGTTGTATGTAAAGCTATCCCCAGTCAGCAGGTTTAGCCGACGGGCCTCCATCAAATTGCGGGTGAAGTCGTTTTTTGTATTTGGATAACGAACCTCCAGGGTATTCGGGGCGTTGGAATACTTGAACCCGAAAAACCAATCCAAAAAATCCTTCTGGCTTATGCTGTCGAATGGGCCAAAGGTCGTCTGACTGCAATCCACAACGCCAAAAGAGCAGCCTCTTTGGAGTGTGCCATAAGCCTTGGTATTGGGACGGACATCGGTAAAGGAAAGGGCCGCGGGCCGGACAATGATGTATTTGTCTTTCCCAAAATAGGCGAGAAGGCTTTCCAATGCCTTTAACCTGGAAAGCGGGAGATCTTGATTGGTCAAATTCGAAACAAGGCCATAGGAGGCCAAAAAATCATTGTCGACCTTCGCAGACACCATGAAAGGAACGATTGCCAAGACAAACAAGGCCAAAAGGGAAACGGAGATTTGATGAAAATGCTTTTGGATGACAGATTGGGTTATAAATCAATCTGATCATTATAGCATTTTTTCCTCTATTTTTCAATTGTTATCCAACGGGCTTGGGGTTTGCCATCGGGATTTCTGCCCTGCCTCATTCCAGACCCAGCTGGCAGGGGTGTCCAGTTTCTTCTGGTTGGGAAGGCCATAGTACCAGCCGCGCTTCAAGTCGGAGGAGGAAATGGTTACGGGCTTTAGGTCCGCCCCCAACAGCACGCACCCTTGTTTTTCGACCCACTGGGTTTGGTCGGGGCATCGACACAGGCTGTTGGCAATATGCTCGCAACCCGGGAATTCGCGCTCAATGCACGAAAAGGAATAGGCACCAGCGGTTGATCGGCAAAGTTTTTCGAGATTAAGATCATCCGCTTCGTCCAAGGAGGTGGGGCTGGTCCAAACCGATTCCTTGCCTCTGTCGACCCAAACCCATGTGCTGGGGGTACCGTCACGCCTGTCGTTTTTGCCACCCAAATACCAACCGCGCTCAATGTCCTGCGCGCTGATGTTCGGCGCGCTGACGTTCACGTTGATCTTGTCGATAAGGCGATCCATGGCCGAGCCCGAAAAGGGATCTGGGTTCACCCAGGGCTCAATGGGCTCCTGTTTATTGGGGTCCGGCAAAAGGGGTCGCTTGGCGGGGATTTGGGGTTTAGTGGCACCCGATGCGCCGGCAAGATTCGCGGTTCCCCCTCCGCCACAGGCGGTCAAAAGAAAAATGGAAATGAAAATAGGGAAGAGTTTCTTCATACTGCCCTTCATTTTAAACCAAGCGCAAAGGATTGGAAATGGACAAAGCCGTTCCATTGACTCCTCTGCCATCCCTGTGTTACAAAATGTGGGCACTGTTCGGGAGAAAAATGATCATAATCAATTAGGTTGAACACCCTGTTCGGGAGTCGCCAAGTGGTAAGGCAACGGCCTTTGGAGCCGTCATTCGAAGGTTCGAACCCTTCCTCCCGAGCAGAGTGCTTAACGTACCCATAAGATCCCATCCTCCCCAACCATATTTAGAGTGGTAAGGCAGTCCGCACGTTAGCTGCGGACCATTCGAAGAGCCTGT
>CAZURX010000011.1:0-6631 GCA_964623015.1 uncultured Candidatus Peribacteria bacterium | reverse complement strand
TCGCCATGTGGAAAGGCAACGGCCTTTGGAGCCTTATTTCTAAGGTTCTATCCCTTCCTCCCGAACAGGGTGTTCAACGGTGCCGAATTGTGGCCATGGTCGAAAGGGGGTCCTCCGAAGCATTAGCGAAGGAGGATCCTCCCGAACCATTTTAATTGTATTCCGCCATCGCCTTTTCCACGCCGTCTTCAATAATTGTTTTGATGACCAGGGGGATCTTCTCCAAATTTTCCTCCATCAAGGTCGCCTCGTGCTTGGTGAATTTGCCGAGCACATGATCCTCAAGCGGAATCCGCGAGGGTTGCTTGGGCTCGATGCCCAACCGCACGCGCGCAAACCCCTGCCCGCCCAACTCCTGGATGATGGATTTCATGCCATTGTGCCCGCCCGCGGAACCGTCGGGCCGAACGCGCAGGGTACCATTAGGAATCGCCACATCATCATAAATCACGATCAAGTCCGAAAGATCGATTTTGTAAAACTGTGAAAGCGATCGGACGGCATGGCCCGAAAGGTTCATAAATGTCTGCGGCTTGGCCAAAATCGCCTTGTCTCCGCCAATGGAGCCTTCCGCTAATTCGGATTTGTGTTTGGCGACCATTTTGAAAGGGCCAAACCCAAATTCATCGGCCAATCGCTCCACAGCCATAAACCCCGCGTTGTGGCGGGTTTTTTCGTATTCCTTGCCGGGGTTGCCGAGACCAACGATCAGCTTCATGGACTTATTATACTGAAAAAAGTTGCCTTTCAAAGACGGTGTGGCTAAAATGGACGTTGTAGGTTATGGAAGTAGCATTAAACAAACCCCATGTTTCGAAAAACTATCAATAAAGGATTTTCGCTAGTCGAGCTTTTGGTCGTGATCACGATCATCGCCATCCTCTCGGTCGCGGCTTACACGGCAGTGGGAGGAAATACAGTTAAGGCTCGGGACGCCAAAAGAAAACAAGACGTCGCGGCGATCCAACAGGCTTTGGAGCTTTATTATGTAGAAAAGGGGGTTTATCCAGCTGTCTCTCCTACGGGATCAGTCAAAATGGGTGGGGCAGATGGGCTGAGCAAAAAACAGCTTTCGGAACTGCCCAAAGATCCTTGGGGGAAAAAAGAATACCTCTATAGCTCTGGATCCGGATCATATGAATTGGCAACCGTAATGGAGAACGATGGGAGCCCTGCAAATTACAGCTCATATATTGTCGGCAATAGTGATACGCCTATGATTTTATCCAACGGGACAATTGGATTATATTTTAATGGGACAGATTTTTCCGCCTGTAATAATGGCATTGGGTTTACAAATGGGGTAAAAATCGGAACCGTCGACACTGGCCCCTGCATTCCTTACGACCCTCGTTAATTTAAACTATTATATTATGAAGAAACTCTCCCTTCTTTTTGCAGTCCTTTTGATTATGGGCCTCACGGCCTGCGCCAAGTCTCCTGAAAAGGAAATCAGCAACAGTTACCAAGACGGCACGCCAGCCGTGGATGCCGCCAATATCCCCGCAGTCGAATCCTCTAACCCAACCCAACCTATGGCCTTCGACCAAACCGCCAAGCCCGAAAAGGGCGAGCAGATCGCCGTGATCAAAACCAACATGGGCACCATCAAGCTCCGCCTGTTCCCCGACAAGGCTCCCAAGACCGTCGAGAACTTTGTGGGCCTCATCGGCAAAAAATACTACGACGGCGTCACCTTCCACCGCGTGATCCCCGGCTTCATGATCCAGGGCGGGGACCCGAAGGGCAATGGCACGGGCGGCGAGAGCCTGTGGGGAGGAGTGTTCGACAACGAAAATGATCGCGAACTCCACCACATCCGCGGAGCGCTCTCCATGGCCAACGCCGGCCCCAACACCAACGGCAGCCAATTCTTCATCGTCCAAAAGGATTCGACCTTCCTGGATGGCGGCTATTCTATTTTTGGACAGGCCTTTGAGGGCATGGACGTGGTCGACAAGATCGTGAACGTGGAGCGCGACGGCAGCGACAAGCCGCTCAAACCTGTGAAGATGGAAAAGGTGACGATGGAAACATTCTAATTGCAACCGTCATTCCCAATTGACCTCCAATAGATATCCGATGGATTTCCAATGGATTAATTTGCAATTGGGAATAAATAGAGTTAAGATTCGAACTCTTTTTTGAATTTAAATAATTTTATGCATTTCACTGACTTAAAAATATTTCAAATTGCCCTTCAGTTGGCCAAGGAAATCAAAGAAGTTATTTATGCTTTGCCACATTACTGGGATATCCCAGAGGCAAAGCAAATCCTGGAATCCTCAAGTTCATCTCATTCAACCATTGCCGAAGGATTCGCAAAAAGAATCTACCAAAAGGAGTTCATTCGTTTTTTAAATATGGCGTTAGGTTCTAGCGATGAATGCCAAAATCACCTTATTGCCCTTAGATCAAAGGGGTACTTGGACGAGGGTTGTTGCAAGCCATATGAAAAAAGATACAAAGATCTATCAATACGAATACTGAATATGATCAAATCGGTGGCGAAAAAGCATGAAATTGAGTTAAGCTAGAAACGCTTATTTTCCTTTTTTGGTTTATCTATTGGATATCTATCGGATATCTATTGGAAATCAATAGGATATCTATCGGAATTTATGATTCGAGTACGTATAGCCCCTTCCCCCACCGGCCTCTTCCACATCGGCACCGCCCGAACCGCCCTCTACAACTATCTTTTCGCCAAACACAACAAAGGGGTTTTTATCTATCGCATCGAAGACACGGACAAGGAACGAAGCACCAAGGAATTCGAGGAGGACATCACGAGCGGCCTGTTCAAGATGGGCCTGGCGCCTGATGAAGGGGTGGGGGTAGATGGAAAATACGGTCCCTATCGCCAAAGCGAACGGACGGATCTGTATAAAAAATTCCTGAAGGCTTTGGTCGAAAACGACAAGGCCTATTACTGCTTCTGCACCAAGGAGCGTTTGGACAAAATGCGTGAGGACCAGATGGCCAAAAAGCTTCCCCCGCGGTACGACGGCGCCTGCGCGGGGCTCGACCCCAAAGAAAGCGCCAAGCGGGTGGCTGCGGGCGAAAGGGCCGTCATTCGCCTTCGTGTGCCCAAAAGCGAGGATGTGGTGTTCGAGGATTTGATCCGTGGCAAAACCGTGGTCAACAGCCGTGAGCTGGACGACTTCGTGATCGCCAAGAACTTGGAGGAGCCCCTGTACAACTTCACCGTGGTCATCGACGACCACACCATGGAAATCAGCCATGTGATCCGCGGCGAGGACCACATCACCAACACGCCCAATCAGATTTTGATCTACAGCGCGTTCGGCTGGCCGATTCCCGAGTTCGCGCACCTGCCCCTCATCCTCAATGAGGACAAAAGCAAGCTCAGCAAGCGGAAGAACAAGGTCTCGGTGGACGACTACTTGGCCGAGGGTTATCTGCCCGAGGCGCTCCTCAATTTTTTGGCCCTGGTGGGCTGGAGCTCGCCCGATGGAAAGGAAACGCTGAGCCTGGAGGAGATGGTCAAAAACTTCACCCTGGACCGCGTGCACAAGGGCGGCGCGGTGTTCGACATCCGCAAGCTGGAATGGGTGAACGGCGAATACATCAAAAAGCTGATCGCCGAGGACATCGATGCCTTCTACGAACGGGTGAAACCCCTCATCAAGGGCAAATTGCCCGCCACCGAGGAGCCGATGATCAAGCGCATGCTGCAGGATCCCGATTTTTCGGGCCGCTTCAAGAAACTGTCCGAGATCCCCGAGGCCCTGATGCCGTTCTTCCAGCCGATTCCCGAGTATTCGAGCGAGCTGATCATGCTCGCCAAATTCGCCATCACGCCCGAGACCCTCAAAAACGTCCTGACCAAGGCCAAGGAAATCTTGGGGGCAGTCGATTGGGAAAAGGGCGACAACACAAAGGCCGCCCTGCTTTCCGAAAAAATGACCGGCATGGTCGCCGAGCTGGGCTTAAAAAACGGCCAAGTCCTCTGGCCCATCCGCGTGGCGCTTTCGGGCCTCGAAAAATCGCCCAATTTCTCCACCCTCATGGTTTATTTGGGCAAGGAAGAAAGCTTGAAAAGAATTGATGGGGCGTTGGGTAAAATTTAAATATTAGGATTTGCGAGAACTGCGGGATTGGCGGGACATCCTTTTTATCCCGCTTATCCCGCAAATCTCGTTCATCCCGCAAATCTATTCGTTAGCCATGGATATTCAGGTTCAAAAAAACGTCTCGCTACGCCATTTCTGCACCTACCGTGTGGGCGGTCCGGCGCGCTTTTTCGCGGAGGCGCGCACGATCACGGAAATGGTGGGGCTCAAGGCCTTCGCCAAGCAGGAAAAAATCCCTTTCCTATTATTGGGGGGCGGGAGCAATGTGTTGTTTTCCGATGAGGGTTTCCCTGGGCTGGTCGTCCACAACAAGATGGAGGGCATCCAGATCGTGAGCACCACCGTCAATGCCGAAGGCGGGGTGAATTTGATGAAGCTGATCCTCGTGTGCGCCCAAAACAACCTCGGCGGAATCTCGGGGCTGGCCAATGTGCCTGGCACCGTGGGTGGAGCGGTGTACGGCAACGCGGGAATTCCCGACATTTGGATCGGTAACATTTTGTTACAGGCCGTGTTACTGCCCGAAAAGAGCCTTAAGCCCAAAGTCGTGGGGCCTGATTACTTTGAATTCGGCTATCGCACCAGCAAGATCAAGGGAACGAAGGACATTGTGCTATCAGCCACTCTCCAGCTAAAGCCCGAACCCCAGGCCAAGATCCGCGCGGACATCAACGAATACATCAAACAGCGCGCGCTCAAGCAGCCTTCGGGCAACTCCTGCGGATCGTTTTTCAAGAATCCCAAGCAGTTCCCGTCCGCGGGCTGGCTCATCGAGCAGTCGGGGTGCAAGGGCCTGAAGGTCGGCGGTGCCGAGGTTTCGATGAAGCATGCCAATTTCCTGATGAACACGGGCAACGCCACCAGCAAGGACATCGTGGAGCTGGCCGTGCAGGTTTACGAAAAGGTGAAGGGAAAATTTGGAGTAGAATTGGAGCCGGAAGTACAAATTTATCCCACGTCGCCATTTGCGCATTAAAACCTAATCCGTAACCTTTGTATATGAACAAAGCACCACACACCGAAACGCGAATTGAAAACCTGGAAAAAAGGATCGAAAAAATTGAAAGTCTTCTTTCGAGACAAAATTTCCTATCAGAGGAAGATTCTCCATCTTTTGAGTCAAAATCCATTGTGGATAAAAACGATCAGGAAAGCCGCCAGAAGTCTGTGGCATGGGAATCGTTCGTGGCATGGATCAAGACGGACTGGTTGATGAAATTGGGTGCTTTTTTGCTCATTTTGGCATTGGGATGGTTTGTGACCTACGCATTTGTCAACAACTGGGTCGGTCCCATGGGGCGAATCGCCATCGGAATCCTGGCGGGCGCGGCCCTGATGACGTTTGGCCACCTCTCTGTGCCAAAACGAGAAGTACCAGGAAAAGTGTTGATCATTACCGGTGGGGTGATGATTTTAATGACCCTGTTTGCGGCAAGGACATATTACGACTTCATCACGCCCATCATAGCGATGGCAATGATGTTCGCAACGGTTGCCGCAATGGCGACACTGGCGATCATCCATAACACCCAGAGCATGGCCATGGTCGCCCTCATTGGTGGCTCACTGGTGCCAATCCTGATCAACGCGCCCCACACCGATAATGTAAAGCCTCTCGCCTATATTCTGATCGTGGTCATCGGAGCCAGCATTGTGACAGCAATACGAGGCTGGCGGCCGCTTATTCTGGCCTCCCTAATCATCAGCGCGATTTACGGTTTTGCGCTTTTTGGGGGGACTCCCCAATCAATGGTTTGGCTTTTTATGGGCTTGTTTTTCGGCCTTTACTTTATCGCGATCAATTCAGCGATTTTGCGCAACCGATTTTCCCCTGGGTCGGATCTGACAGCATCTGCCCTGAATGGCGTGCTGCTTTTGACGTGGATCTACCGCCATGTTCCACATGAGAGCGCCAGTCTTGTCTTGTCCGGTATCATCCTGTTGTTGGTGATTCTGGGGTATTTATTGCTTCAAAAAGAAAAAACCGAAAGCGCGGTTTTCACCAATGCGGGCCTTGCAATCCTATTCCTAGGCGCCGCGACCGCTTTTGAGCTAAAGGGGGAAGTGCTGACGATCGCTTATTCCATCGAAGCCTTGATCCTGGTGGCGCTGAGCACTGTCATATTCCGTCTTCCAAGATTGGCAGACGGACTTGCCTGGCTGCAAATCATCCCGATGCTTTTGGCATTTTCAAGTCTTTCAAGCAGAGATTGGCAAGGCCAAAATCTTTTCAGTCAAAGCTTCTTTGTCCTTTTGATTGTGATTCTTTCGCTGGCGGGCACCGCTGCGATTCTCAAAAAATATGAAAAGGGGGGCTCCAAATCGGCATTCTTCTTGCCCTCCGTCGTTTGCGGCAGCCTTTATTCCATTGCGCTTGTGTGGCTTTCTTCCCATGTGCTTTTCGAGTCGGCGAATGTGGCCAAGGCCATCGCCCTGATCGCCTATTCCATAGCCGGCGTCGCTTTGGTCTTCTCAGGTTCATACCTGGACAAATCAAACCTTCGGGTTGGGGGTGGGCTCCTTTTGGGGGCGGT
>CAZURX010000010.1:0-16669 GCA_964623015.1 uncultured Candidatus Peribacteria bacterium | reverse complement strand
GGATGCTGCCACAGGTTGCGGTGGGGGTTTTTCTGCCAAAATTTGAGGAATTCATTCTCGCTCATTTCACGTAATCGATTAGCCCCACCATTGCGATCCAAACCAAATCGCAGAAAATCATGAACATGATTTCCTTGGGTCCAAAATAACTTTGCGCCAATACCACGCCCAAACCAACATTGGGCAACAAAATGTTGCACAACATACCCATCCTCTCCTTTTCCTCCTTGATAAAGCGGATGGCCAAACGCGCCAAGGCCAAAAGCACCAGATTGGTCAAAAGGACCGCCAAAATCAATCGCATGTTCGCCAAGTTGGCGACCAATTCCGACACAAACGGAGAGAGCGCGGCAAAAAACAGAAGGAACAAAAGCCATAAATTGATCTCTCGGCTATGGCGATGGATCCGGCGGGCGACCCTTTCGAAAAAATGGCTGACAAATGTGCCTGCCACAAAAGGCACTAGAACCACAATCACCATTTGCCCCAAGATTTTGCCTGCACCAATCCGCACCGACTCATGGGCTACTAACCCCACTAACACGGGAATGCTCACCACACTAAGCAGGTTCGAAAGGACCGCATCGATCGTGGCCAGCGCCACATCGCCGCCGTAAATGGCCGCCACCGCGGGCGAAGACACGGCCGCGGGAAGCATCATGAAAATCATGGCGCCCATCAGATATTCCGGAAAAAGGACCTTGGCGACAGGAAAAATCACCAAGGGGCATATGACCAGGATCAAAATCACGCTTGCCAATGACCTGAGCGGATGATGCGCGACCCATCTCAATTCCGACATCCTTAGGCCCAAAAAGGAAAAAAACAGCATGGCGGCCAAGATCCAGGCGGTGTACGAATAAAAAAAACGTCCAGCGTCCGCCATGAAAAAAGCGGCCGGAACGGACAGCAAGGGGATGAAATTGGCGGGATGAAGCTTAAGTCTCATGACTTATTTTTACTGAAAAACACCGAACCTCACACCAATATCTTTTCATCCATCAACTTTTGGACAAACTTCTCGGCGGCCTCCTTGGTGTCCACATTCACAAGACGATTCGCGAATTTTTCCGAAAACGCAGGGGAAAGAGGTCTTTCGAACCCATCCAGCAGGACCAGATCCGCCTTGAAATAATCCAAAGTCGCCACCACTTGCTCCTCGTACACGGAAGGGTCGACCTCGCGGGCATCAAAAAAATAAACGCGAATGCTGGCCGCGCGGGCCTTTTGAGCCGCCCCGCAATCCGCCTTGTCCGTAACTAGGCAACAAAGTTCGGCCTTGAGCTTGCTTGATTTCTTCGCCTCGATCAGCGACTGGAAATGCAGGCCTTCTCCTGAGGCAAGAACAGCAATTTTTGGCATAAGGAATGATTAGTTGAACCTATTATATACTCCTTCACACGAAGACAAAGATTATTTTAAGCGGCAAAACGGTAAAACTGACCTGTCCGCCACAAGGCAGGAAAATTAGTCTTTAAACCAAAACTTCCAAAAACGGCCCAATATTTATATTTGTTTATCGGTTTTGTAGAGTTTAGTTAATATATTTAAAAAATAATTTTGGCGGAAACGAATAGCATGCGTCATTCAAAAGGGTTCTTTTGCTGGGACTGGGTGGAACACCTCTCAAAATTTTCTTCCTGTGCTTCTCAATGAACAACAATCATAAAATTAGGTTTGACAAAGTAAAAAATGTGGATAAAATGGCCTATGTTTCGTGTTCGGGGGGTCTCTTCGCACGGTTCGCCTTAGTGCGACCCTTACGGAGTAGATACCGAGCGAAGCGTGTTGCAAGTCACATCACCGTAGTTCAACCCTTTTCCAAGGAGAAACAAGCATGGTCAGTATCGCAGAGATCATTCAGAACCCGAAGCATCGGAAACGCATCAAGCGGGAGGCGATTGAGCTCCTCGAGGCCGCCAAGAGTATGAAGGGTCAAACCTTCCCCTTCAATACCTTTATCGAGTTCTACTCGAAAAAGGATGGCGTGACCGATCGTCCTGTCATTGTGTATCACAATCAGGTGCGAGACCAGATCACAGGCAAAACGATCATCACGGCCTAGGCTCCAAAAAAGCCTAAGGTCACGCCTTAGTTTCCAGCAGTTCCGATGTGTGGCTTGCAATTGATTCACCGGGGGCCTTCGTTCTTAATTGGACGAAGAGCCCCCTCTTTTTAAATAATTCAGAATTTCGAATATCGTAGCCCAATTCGGAAGTCGTCATTCGATTTTTTCGACATTTGGCATTCGTCATTTCGTTTTTAATGTGTAGCTTCCGTCCCAATTGTGGGACAGCTTTTCATGCTTCAGCACCCCGCACCGCTCGATGTAGGTTTTCGAGGGACCGTCCTCGGGGCAAAGCCTGAGCGCCTTTTTGAATAGTTTGATTGCCTCTCCCCACTCCTGCTTGCGGTAAGCTGCCAACCCTTCGTGGAATAGTTTGTTCAGCTGCCTCTGGGCATCGGTCAACTCGCCCTTTTTGCTGATCAACTCGTAGATGCGCACAGGCTTGGTCTTGCCCTTGACGGTGATCAAATCAATCTCCCGCGCCTCGATGGCGTGCTTGGCCCCCTCGTACGTTGTCTCGGAGATCAGGATGCTGGTGTCAAAAAACTTGTTGACCCCCTCCAGGCGAGCGCCCAGATTCACGGCGTCGCCGATCACGGTGTAGTCGAAGCGGCGGTGCGAGCCCATGTTGCCCACAACCATGGTGCCGGTGTTCAGGCCGACGCGGGCGCTGAAAGGCAACTGCCCTCGCCCCACCCATAAGGCCCGGAGCTCCACCAATTTTTTTTGGTATTCCAAGGCGGCGAGACATGCGCGCACCGCATGATCCTTTTGCGGAATGGGCGCGCCCCAAAAAGCCATGATGGCGTCACCGATGTACTTATCCACCGTGCCCTCATGGTCCATGATGATCACGGTCATGGCATCCAAATATTCGTTGAGCTGCTCCACCAATTTTTCCGGGGTCGCCTTCTCGGATAAGGTGGTGAACCCCGCGATGTCCGAGAACAAGACGGTCATCTCCTTTTTCTCCCCACCCAGCTTGAGGGACTTCGGATTTTCGAGGATTTTTTTCACCACAGCCGAGCTCACGTATTTTGAAAACGCCTGCTCGGTCTGGCGGGCCATGCGCGCCTCGGTGAAGTATTTAAAAAGATAGGCCGCGACAAAGGCCAGAATCCAGGCGAGGTAGAAATAAATCGTGTTAAGAATGAAGCCATATTCAAAGGCGACCCATGAAATCACGGTGTAGGCCACGACACCGAACGCCAACACGGCCAGGGAGCTGACGATTCCCAGGGCCAAAAACAAGGCCAAGCCCAGCAGAACGGCCGCCAAAACAACGGCATAGGCGCCAGCCCAAGACTGATCCCGCAGGAATCGGCCCTCGAGAATGGTTTGGATGGCGTTCGCGTGGATCTCGACCCCCGGCATAGCCTTGCTGACCGACGTGGGGACAAACTGCTCGTCGTGGATCCCTGTGCCCATTTCGCCAATCAAAACGATTTTTCCCTCGAGGTCGATGGGCTCTCCGGTCTTTCGGTCATTGAACTTCCCCTGGAAAACATCCGCGAAAGAGATGGCGGAGAAACTATTGGGCGGACCGAAGAAATCGATCATCATCTGGTCCTTGGAATCCAGCGGAATGGTCACGGGCAAAATCTTTTTCCCGTCGACCCTAACCGCAAAGGGCATCAGCTGGTAGCCGTCGGCCAATTTTTCGCCGTCTTCCGGCAGCAGGCCGAGCGTTTTGCGGACAATTTGGAGCGCAAAGGCAAACGGAGCCTGAGGATCATCAAAAATCAACCGCTGGCGACGGATGGTGTTGTCCATGTCCGCCTCGAACAAAATGGAGCCCACGTTCTCAGGATGAGGGGCGACAAACTCGTTGAGCGGCTTCAATCCAGTCGTCTTGCCGATCTTCGGCTCCGCGGCCAAAACAACATTGTCGTAACGCTTGAGCGCATCAACCAGAACCGCCTGGTCCGCATCGGGGGAAACCTCGGAAAAAATGATATCGACCCCGATCGTTTTCGCGCCAGCCTCCTCCAAGTTCCCGATCACTTTCGAGTAATCGGACTTTGAGAAGCTCAAGGTGCGAAGCTCGGAGGCGTTTTTGAGCGCAAACGACTTGTCGTCGATCGCCACAATCACGATATCCCGCGAGGCCTCGTTCTGGCCGCGGTAATAGAGGAAATTGCTCGCCTTCAGATGCCAGCTCAACAGCCGATGGTTGAAAATCAGGAACGCAAACAGGATGCCGAAACCAACCGTCCCCAGACACAAAAATAGGAGCTTTCGTTTGAATTTACGATTCATAGGCTAGGATTATTGTCCCGAGGGTCCGCCATAATACGGCGCCAATTGCCTGACGACAGCCGGATCCTCAGCGGGCACGTTGAGCAAATTGACCGTATTCGCATCCAATGGAATCTTGACCGTTGCAGCTTCTTGCAGTTTTTGCAGGGTGGGCAAAGCCTGCTCCATGACCCTCTGCGCCTCCTGCAGTTTCTGCTGGGTCGCCGGATCTTGGAAATAATTCTGGAGTTTTTGGATCGCGGCGGGATCGGTCGGATTGGCCTGAAATTCCTGGATCATCTTGATGTAATCCTGTTGGAAGGCCGCATTCCTCTGCCAGAAATCGGATAGCCTCTGAAGCTCCATTTGGGCGTTTTGAAGCTCCAGCCTTAGGTCGGCTGGCATTGTGAAATTGGGAAGCTCCGCGACATCGTTGAGCTCAAAATACCGACGCTCCGCCATCCGCTCCTTAATAGCCTTCATCGTTTCGGCATCAGGAGCCAAATCAACCTCTTGCTGGCGCAAAGCCTGCTTGATTTCGTACAAGCCTTTCGTGTCGGGCAAAATATCCTCCATGGTGCGATCGAGCCCCTGCAATTCGATTTGGATTTCGGCCCTGATTTTCTCTTTGACCTGATCGGAAAGCCCCTCCGCATCAACAGAGGAACGAATAGCGCCAAGGCGGGTAGCGGCCTCCTCGGCACTTGCCCTATCGGGATCTTTCAAAGCCAATACAATCGATTCCCTAGCCTGAAGCTGTGCGATTCGAGCTTTAAGCTCCGCCATTTTTTCCGGGTCGGTGACCTCTGACAACCTATCCTGGATCTGCGCCAACTTTTCCCCATAGCCATCCTCCCCAGGAAGGGCGCCCACACGCTGAACCAGGCGATCCAAGTTCTTCTCTCGAAATGCCTTTGCCGCCACCCTGTCCTCGTCTCCGTTTTGCGCAAACCACTCCTCTTTCAAACGCTTGGGGGCAATGGGCGCCAGTTGGATCGCCTTTTTGCCCTCCGCCGTGGCTAACTGGCCTCGGACAATGCGCTTTTCCTTTCCAATGGCATTGGTTTTCGGATCCACGGGAGCCAAAAAGGCGGAGTGGGCGACGGACTCAATCGTGACCGAGGAATCGTCGACCACCAGGTTGTAAACAGATCCGCGAACCCCCGAAACCACGGCACCCGAATAGCTCAGGAAATCCGAATCCTGGTCCACCAAACCACGGACCTTGTTCCAAATTTCGCCCTTAACCACATGAAAATTGATGTGGGTCTGGGTGATTTGGTCGGGATTGAAATCCGCCTTGTCGATCGTCATCACCGTGCCCGCCTTCAGGCGACTGATGGAATCGTCGAACCACACCAATGTACCAGCGCCCTTATCAAGAATGGTGATCGTGTCGCCAGGAATCACAACGATTTCGGCCGAGACTTCCTCCTCTTTCCCATCTGCGTGTTTCACTTTCGCGGTGCCCGCCGTCATTTTGAGGACACTGTTTTCTTCGTAAAGATCTTCGGCTGTGGGCGGAGCCAAAAGCTTGTCGACCTGGACCTCAGTGGCCACATCGCCACTCTGCGAGTCGTCCTTTTTGGACCCTCCGCACCCCGCCAGAAAAACGATAGTGAGAATGAGAATTAATGAAAAGGGGAGAAATTTTTTCATATTGAAAAGTTAGGACGGGGACAGTATAGCAAAAAAAACGATCAGCAACCTGCCATCAGCCAAGACTCTGCACGGCTTGCTGATGGCTGATCGTTGATCGTTATTTAGACTTTTGCTCCTTCTGCAAAATGACAATCGTCGCGAGAATCAGCCAAAAGATCATGGCCAGGTCGTTCTTCCAGAATGGCATGTCGAACAGGCCGTGGATCACCATGCCCCACAAGGCGATGAGCGGGTAGGTGAACTGGCGGTGGGCCAAGACAAGGAGGATCAAGAACGACACAAGGCCCAGCAAACCGGCGTTGAGCCAGAAGCCGAGGAAAATGTTGTGAGGATGGGGCATGTTCCATTCCATGGGCGAATGGCCGAGGACCAGCGGGGCATCGACCTGATAATTGGCCTGAAAAAGTCCCGGACCAACGCCCACCAAGGGGTGTTTTTTCACCAAGCTCAATGCCACCCGATAGATCTCGAGGCGAACCGAGGTGCTCGAGCGATTCTCGAAATCCATGAACTGCTGGAACTTGGGTGTGCGGATCTGGGTGGCCATGATGGCAAGGAAAGCCAAAACGAGAATGGTGAGCGCGAGGCCGATGGCCTTTCGCTGCCGAGGCGTGCGGATGAGCTGACGCAGGACAAAAAGCCCAAGCGCCCCGAACACGGCCAAGACCCCCGCATAAGACTGGGTGAAGAGAAGCGTGTAGATCAGAATGGAAAGCGAGGCCAAGTCGAGATATTCCCAAACCCTTTTGGAAACGCCGCGCCCAAACAGAAAATAAATGGCGACGAGAATCGCCGGACCCACATACAAGGCCAGGTAATTCGCGGAATCGAAAAAACCCCTCAGCCTGAAATCAATGGTGAGGCCATCCGCGAACACGGCCAGCACATGGGAGGCCAAGCCCACCAAGGCCGCCGAATAGATGTAGGAACGGAGAATCTGGCGGACATCCTCCTGCGTCCGCAACATTTGGGTCAGCACCGCGAAATAGAGGATCGGGGCGATCACCCACCCCTTCCAGATGCCCAAAGCCGCCTGCCGCGCCTCGAACACATGGCCATCGGGGAGCAAAATGCCGATGGGGGCCAAAGCGGCGCCGATCGTGGCCCCGACCACCAGCAAGAACGCGGCAAGCCAAAATCGGCGGGTCAATTTATCCCACACGATATTTTTCCGGTCGCGAACGATTTCGATCAGCCACAGGCCGAAAAGCAGGTAGGTAAAAACCTCGAGCCCCGTGAACGGAATGCCCGCCACCTTGAAACGGAGCAGATAGGCAGGGAAGAAAAAGGGCGAAACGATCACCAGAAACCGAACGATGCGCTGAAAATTTGATTTCATAAATTTATCTAACTCACTTCCGACAAAAACACGAAATCCTAAACCCCGAAATCCTAAACCCCGAAATCCTAAACAGATCCTAAAATCCAAAACCCAAACCATAGAACACAAACTGAAACCTCAAATTTTTTATAATGAACGGATTTTGTTTGGTATGTTTGGTTTCTAGATTTTGGAATGCCTGGACCCTGTTTAGACTCTAGCGCCTAGGATTTAGGCTTTGAGGGCTAATGGCGGGGCTTAATCGGTGGGCATTTTGGGCTCCACGATCCCGTAGTACCCATCCTTCCGCTTGTATACGATGGCGAAGCGGCCGGTGTCGGCGTTGTTGAACAGGAAGAAGTCGTGGCCGACCAGCTCCATGCGCTCGATCGCGGCCTCCTCGGACATGGGCTCGGACTTGGAGAAGCGCTTGCGCTTGAGGATCTTGGGGATCTCGAATTCCTCCTCCACGGGCATTTCCACCTCTTTCATGCGGACAATTTTTTTGTCGAGGCGGTGGATCTTGGCCTTGTAGCGGTCGATCTGGGTCTTGATTTTGCCCAAGCAGGCGTCCACCGAATTTTCCACGGTCTCCTCTCGGCTTTCGGCGCGAATCACCGCATGGGGGGCGTAAATGGTCAGCTGGCAGGAATAGGCGTCCTCCGGCTTGCGGGATTTTTCGTGACGAACCTCCACGCGGAACTCCGACGACTCGTCGCCGAGGCGATCCGCCAAATGCTCGAGCTTTTCCACCTTGGACTGGATTGAATCCTTCTGCTCGTCGCTTAAATTCAAATTCTGGGATTTGATCTTGATTTCCATAGAGAGGTTTTTAAAATTTAAGGCTGGATCCATTATTGCGGAGACGGTGTCCAAAAGCAAATTTATTATTCCCTTGAAAAAAATGGAGGGGGGGGTAGAATTGTTTTGGACACAAAAAAACTCGTCCCACAAAAATAAAAGCTTTCTCTATTTCATCAAAATTGCCTTTTGGCTGCGACAATGTCGCAGTTCTTATTTTAACCATTTAACTTTTATTCTTTTTATATGTTTCATATGTTTAAACGCTACAGTCACCACATGCTCGCGGCGGCCTTGTTCGTGGCCGCATTCGCGGCAAGCTACCTGTTCAACTCCTATTTGGGAGGCCAGCAGACACAATGCCCCGAACTTTTTCTGAACCGGCCCACGGCCCATGCCCAGGAGGACCAAACCCTTGACTCGGACGGGTCAGGCTGGGTATTCACAAAATTTACAATATCCATGCAACAGTCAAAAGCCGTAACAATACAGCCTGATGGAAAAATTGTGTCGGCAGGCTATGCCACTTTTTACGGTCCTAATGGCTGGAATTACAGAAATATTGTTATGACGCGCCAAAATCCAAACGGCTCGCTGGACACTTCGTTCGGAACCGGAGGAAAAGTAATAACTGATTTTGGCGGTAATGCAGGGGCATTAGACGTGCTTATTCAGTCCGATGGCAAGATCCTGGTCATTGGAGGCATCAGCAATAGCGACTACACAAGCTCGGACATCTTACTTATTCGGTATAACGCCGACGGGGCACTGGACACCACCTTCGGGAACGGGGGAACGGTGGTGGCGGACATAAACGTTTCTGACTCTGCATCACAAGGAATCCTTCTCTCCGATGGGAAAATATTGATTTGCGGAGGTACCAGCTCAACTTCCTCAAGCCTTAAAACCCTACTCGCCCGCTACAACGCCGACGGATCGCCGGACACCAGCTTCGGGAGTGGAGGAACGGTGGTCGGCAACAATCCTGATGAACATTTATTTGTATCATTTGCTGTGCAGTCCGATGGAAAAATCATTGCCGGAGCAACGAGAGAATCGAATCTCGATGTTCATCAGAGGAGCAGGCCTTCGATTACACGGTACAACGCCGACGGAACAC
Organism: uncultured Candidatus Peribacteria bacterium; assembly: GCA_964623015.1. GTDB lineage: Bacteria > Patescibacteriota > Gracilibacteria > UM-FILTER-43-11 > UM-FILTER-43-11 > FEN-1329. The sequence goes on along the minus strand of CAZURX010000010.1, from coordinate 7,459 downwards.
TGGACGCTACCTTCGGAGATGGGGGAACAGCCCAAATTCTTAACCCATCATCAACAGGGAGCAGCGATGGAGAATTTCATGACATCGTGATCCAAGGCGACGGCAAAATTGTTGTCGGGCTTTATTACTATACAAATGTGAGCGCTGGATTGTGGCAAACACTCGGCCTTGCCCGGCTAAACTCCAATGGCTCGCTGGACACCTCGTTCGGTACCGGAGGAAAGGTGATCACATACCAATCTGCCGGTGGCTATGAGGTACCAGTCCAAAACATTGCTATTCAAAGCGATGGAAAAATTGTCACAGCTGGATACACAACTTCTGACGGAACAACAAAATTTATCTATTCCCGCTACAACACCAATGGCACACTAGACACAACTTTCGGTAGCAATGGCCAGTTCGTTTCTCCTGTTAGAGGCCAACAACCAGAAATCACTCTCCAGGCTGACGGAAAAATTGTGTCCGTTGGGCTCGCCTATTATTCTGCCAATAGTGGCGAGAATGGCTTCTTCAGCAGCCGCATCACCTCCAACGGCACTTTGGACACCACCTTCGGCGGCGACGGAATCCCCGATTACCGCGACAACTGCCCACTTTTGAAGAATCCCGACCAGGCCGACCTGGACCAGGATGGCATCGGTGATGCGTGTGATACCGATAAGGACGGGGACGGCGTGCTCAACACGATCGACAACTGCCCAGTCGTGGTCAACCCTGATCAGGCCGACTTGGATCAGGATGGATTAGGTGATCTGTGTGATCCCGATGCGGACGGCGATGGCGTTTATAACAATGAGGAGGGCACGGGAGACACTGACAATGACGGCATCCCCGACTATCTAGACCCCGACTCTGACAATGACGGTGTTTTGGACGGAGCGGACCGATGCAGACTCGTAGCCGGACCAGCCGACCTGATGGGATGCCCCTATGGGGACAAGACCATCGTTCAATTTGACATCATAGACCAAGGTAAGACCGGCGTCTGCGGCTATGGCAAGAATGGCCAGCTTCTCACCAACTGCAGCCGACGTTTAATTAGGGGGGCCACGGTTCGCATCTTCGATCGAGATAACACCGATTTCGTGGCGACTTTCAGCAAACGGCCCAATAAGAGCCTGTTGGACCAGGTTTTCTATTCCGGCATTGGCATGGTGGGCCAGTGCACCGACACCGACACAACGGATGACATCTCGTGCACCGTGCCTGAAAGCAAAGCGGGCAACTATCTTGTGATCGCCATGGTTCGAGACTCAAAGAACCAAATGGTCTTCAGTGGCAAATTCAAGAGCTTCGGCGAGTCGGTCGGTCAAGGCTACGAGGACAAGGATGACAACGATAAGGATGGCTTCGCGGGTTCTAATATCCGCACAAAGACCATCCGCTTCGTCCAGCAATACAACAGCGATGGCACCTTCACCCTTAAACCGGGTGGAACAACCACCTACTACGGCTCTGCCCTCGAGGTGGCGTATCCCGACTTCGCACTGTGGGATGCTAGCACCGAGAGCTACCCCTTTATATTCAGGACCGAGGATAACTGGACAGTGAATTTGTGCGCCGAAGTGCCCCAAGGCTACAAGATCGAATCGGTGCTGGATGTGAATGGCAATACCGTCTCTACCAGCGAATGCCTGCAGACCCTTATTGCCGGCGAAAGCAAGGTGTTCCTTTTCAAAGCCACAGATGTGGGCAGCCCAGAACCCGACTTCATCTTCAACCTGAAGGCGAAGCACAACGGCAAGATGCAGAATGGGAAGATCCATATCGAGGGTGTCCGCAAGAAAAATATTGGGGCACTTTATGGACATATTTCCCAGAAAGTGAAGGACTACAAGGCACAACACGGCCAGGAGAAAATGCCTGCCAACCAAGACAATAGGCCGCAGGAAAATTCGATTGCGCCCGATAGTATGCAACCATCCAATGAGATGCCTGGACTATCGCCCGAGACACCGGAATGGTTTCTCAAAATACCCAGATAATTGCTTGCGATGCCTAAGGATAAAACCCCCTCTTCCCATCTCGGGCGGAGGGGGTTTTGATTTGTGATTTTTTAATAGTGATTGAATTAAAATTTGAAATTATTTTCACCTCTTGAACGACCCCTTGAAAAGTGTTAGGCTTGGTTCAAAGCAAATAATCAAAATCCATGTTTTTCAAACTGATTGCTGACACCTTCTCGGTCGCACGGGACTCGGAGCATTTCATCCAGCTCAAGGCCCTGAAGAAACCAAAGACCGAAGACCAAGTTTGGATTGCCCTCGAGATCGTGGGCGACGGCAAATTCGCCCGCGCCACGGCGCAGAGCATTCTCGAAACCCTGGAGGCCGTCTTCTTCGACCACATGGAACTCAACGCCTACGAACGGTTCGAGGCGGCGCTGAAAGAGACCAACCTGATCATCAACAACCTCAAGGAGAAACGCGGAAAGGGGTTCGGCAAAATCAACGCCATCCTCGCCGTGTTCACGGGGCAGGAACTGCACATCACCCAGGCGAACGACGCCGAGGCCTACCTGATCCGCAACGGCAAACTCTCGCTCGTGAGCGAGGGGCTTTCCAGCCGTTCCGCGGACTTGTTCGTGAACATCGCGAGCGGGGAACTGCGCCCCGACGACAAGCTGATCTTCGCCACGGGCCGCCTGCTCCGCATCGCCACCCATTCCCAATTGGTCCAAACCTTCGGAGACGGGGTCACCGAGGCCATCGAGGCCCTGCGCGAAGTGGCCATGGGCGACGAGGAGCTAAACTTGGGGACCATCTGCATCCACGCCAAGCTTTTGCAGAAACCCGAGGTGTCCATCGCCCCGAAAACCCGCAACCCCTTGCTTTTAAAGGCCAAGGAGCTTTTGGACAGCGCGATGGGCTTTGTGAAGGAAAAAACAGGAGACCGTCTCAGCCAATTCAGCAAACGAAACGCCCTCATCGCCCTGGTTTTGACCGTGGCGGTGCTGATGGGGAGCGTGTCCTTTTTAATGGGCTACCAACGGAAAAAGGCCATCAGCGACGAATACCGAACCAAGATCGAAGGCCTGTACCAGGATGTCCAGATCGCCAACACCAAGGGCTACGCCAACGACAAGGCCGGCGCCAATGCCATTTTGGAAAAAATTGACACCGAGGCGCGCGCCATTCTGGATGCCAACTATTTCCGCGCCGAAACCCTGGCCCTGCTGGACAAGGTCCAAGAGGTGCGCGACAGCATCAACCACACGGATCGTCTGAAAGATTTGGCGCCCTACGTTGACCTGAAAGCCAAAAAACAGGATGCCAAGGCCGTTGGCCTGGTGAGCCTTTCCGACAATTTTTACGCCTTTGGCTACAACACGCTGTTCGAGATCATTTTGGACCAAGTCATGGATCCCCGAACCATCGACGACACGGAAATCGTGATCGCGGGGGCGGCCATGGAAGACCAAAAAATCATCGCGTTCCTCACCCAGTCCGGCCGGCTGATCGAATACGACAAGGGCCAATTCCGCTTCGCCAACACCGAGGACAGCAAGTGGAAAGGCGGCGTGGACATCGCGGCCTACGGGAAGAACATCTACATCCTGAACCCCGGCAACAACCAAATCTACAAATACTCCCGCCTAAGCTCCAAATACTCCGGCGCCACGGACTACAACGGCGACGCGGAGATAAAGGACGCCATCTCCCTCGCGATCGACGGCGACATCTTCATCCTCAAAAAAGGCGGCGCCATCACCCGCATCTACAAATCCAAGACCCAGCCGTTCAAGATCGATGATTTGGCCGTGGACCTTTCCGATGTCACCCAAATTTTCACTGTGCCCGAGCTGGACAACATCTATCTGCTCGACACCAAGAACAAGCGCATTGTCATCCTGACCAAGCCCGACAGCTACGGCACCTCGAAGTATTACGGGCAACTGGTCTTCGACAAGATCAACGATGTCCAAGACTTTTATGTGGAGAAGGGCGAAAAGAAGCTCTATCTGATGACGAGCCAAGAGATCTATCGGATTGATATATAAACATTCGTGAAAACCGCTCCCCGCAGCTACGTGCGGGACAGGTTGGTTTTCACGTTCTTTCCCGCTCAAGGTAAGTTTTTCGTGGTCGTCGCCTAGCTTCGCGATCTTCTCGCAAAAGGGCGGCGCTCTCCGATTCCAAATCCCCTTCGCGGATTTCCCATCGGAGCCCTGCGCTCCAGTCGGCCCCACGGCCTCCGTCCGCTCGGGTCCGCGCCACTCGCTTCTATCCGGGGCCCACAAGACCCAATAGGGCAAAGCTCGGCGAACCACTTTGCTCGCTACTTATCATTTCGACTCCTCGCTACGCCCGCTCCGCCCACTCAAAACTTGGCGCCTTAAGCCTCGAGGATTCCTAAGGGATCGCTTTTTTGCAAATTAATTTTTTGAGTGCGAGTCTCGCGTGCGAGAAACAAGTCCGAACGGCTCGACCAGGCTGGCAACCGATGCCACAAGTGGAGCCTTTTGGTCAGACTCCGGAATTTGTAAAATCTCCTATCCTTGCGGAGCGCAGGAGACAAGGAACAGAAAACCGACAACTAGAAGAGACTTCTTTATAGAACGACTACTGCCTTTTCCCATACACGCGCAATAGGCTCAGGAAAAGATTGATGAAGTCCAAATACAGATTAAGGGCGCCGCAAATCGCCAACTTGCCGAGGGACTCGCCCTGAGACATCAAGCACATCGCCTTCAGCTTCTGGTGGTCGTAAGCGGCAAGACCCGAAAAAATGACGATGCCGGCGTAGGCCGTTATCCAGTCGATCATGGGGCTCTTCAGGAACAGGTTCACGAGCGACGCCACAATAATCCCGACCAAGGACATGATGAGAAAACCGCCCCAGGCGCCAAGGTTGCGGTTTGTGAAAAGGCCGTAAACCGCCATCACGCCAAAAATCAAGGCGGCCAGCAGGAATGTGGAGCCGATGGACGCCGCGGTGTAGACCAAAAAAATGGTGGAAAGCGTGAAACCTGTGAGGGCCGAATAGGCCACGAACATGAGCATGGCCACAGGCATGGACATGCGATGGAGCATGGCGGACAAAACAACGACCAAAACCAGTTCGGCGATCATGGCCCCGTAAAACAGGCCTGGATGGGCCATCATCGTCTCAATCAGCAATCCGCTGCCAGCGGTGTACCATGCGGTTGCGCCGGAAATACACAAGGCCGCGGCCATCCAGCCGTAGACTTGGGTGAAATAGGCGCTGACACGGGTTTGGGCCTCGGAGTTTAAGACCACGGTTTGTCCGAACATAGGTTTTGGATTAGGGAATCTGCTTGGACATTATATACCAATTATCGTCACCCGAATGTCAAAAATTTATCCATGATGGATGTTGGGTTCATTTTTTGTTTTTTTTGCCCTCGCCGGGCGGGCATCCGCTTTTGTCCGGTTCATCCTTCGTAGTATTTACTACGGAGAACGGGTCAAAAGCGGATTGAAAACCCGCCTGGGGGTTTATGATTCACTTCCCGCCGCTGCTCCTCGTCCCATCAACGCAGTTCAGCATAAACCCCCGGGTCCCCCCGATGCCGAGAATCCAAGGGTTATTAGTCTAAGTTTCACCAATTACACGCAGGATTTGGAGAAGCCACCCCCTGCCCTTGGATGCACAAGGCTGATGAAGGGTGAAAAGGGGTCCGGGGAATATGACGGGCCCGATGCCGATAAAGGCCCCTCGTCGAATTCCCGTTCATATTCCCCGGTGGGTTTTTGGATACTTTTTGGCCGCGCAAAAAGTATCGCCTGAGCGGCGAGCGCAGAAACAAAAACAATAAATAAACCCTTCATGAATAATAGTAAAAAATCCTTGGCAATTACCAAAATCCATTTACAATATCAGGGTGCAACTCCCCTTTTTCAAAACCAAAGAAAAGAAAACGATCTGGACGTTCGCGCTGGTGTCCTACCTGAACGATTTTGGCGCGGACATGGTGCATTCCCTGTGGCCCGTTTTTTTGACCCAAACCTTGGGGCTCAGCATGTCCGTCCTGGGCCTGATCGACGGGCTCGGCGACGCCATGATCTCCATCTCCCAAGCGGTTTCCGGCTATGTGTCGGACCGCATCCGGCGACGGAAGGCGTTCATTTGGATCGGCTACCTGATGAGCGCGGTGTCCCGATTCGGTTTCGCCATCGCCCGGGGCTGGCCCATGGCCCTTTTCTCAAAACTTTTCGAGCGGGCGGGCAAAATGCGCGACACCCCGCGGGACGCCATCGCCGCCGAAGTCTCCGACCATCACGATCGGGGCAGCAACTTCGGAATCCTGAGGACCATGGACAGTTTCGGAGCCGTGTGCGGAGTCCTTGTCAGCATCTGGTTTGTCAAATTCCTACCGGTGCGCACGATCTTCGTCTACGCGGCCATTCCATCGATCATCGGCGCGATCTTGGTCCTCACCCTCATCCGCCACGACGAAAACAACGGATTCAAATTGTACGAAGGACTCCATTGGAAAAACCTGAGCGGCAGCTTCAAGTGGTTTTTGGCCCTAAGCGCCCTCTTTTCCATCGCCTCCTTCAGCTACTCGTTCCTGCTGATCTTCGCGCAAAAGTTCGGCTTTTCTCTTGTCCAAATCCCCATCCTTTACCTCATTTACATGGCGGGGGCCATGGTTTCCTCGTATCCCCTGGGCCATCTCGCTGACTCTCTTGGCCGACGGATTGTGATTTTGATGGGATTTCTTTTTTGGGCCGCCACCCTCAGCATCCTGATCCTCTCGCAAGGCCCCATCGCCATCATTCTCTCCTTCCTGCTGTTCGGATTCTCCAAGGGCGCCATCGAGACGGTCCAACGAACCTTTGTCACCGAATTGGCGCCCCATAATTATGTGGCCAGCGCGCTGGGGACCTTTAAACTGATTGTCGGGCTTTCCGCCCTGCCCGCCTCGCTCATCGCCGGGCTTTTGTGGGACTCCTTTGGGATTTTTGCCCCCTTTCACCTTTCGCTGACCCTCACAGCCATCGCCAGCGTGATGCTGATTTTCGTGGACGGAAGACCCGAAAAAGAATCGGCTTCGCCCATCGCCGAACAGCCCTTGGCCATTGTCCCGCCCGTGGGCCATTAAAAGGCCAGCTTGAACAAGCGGCCTGCGGCAGCCCCACATTCACCTGGCTTTGTTGTGCCAGGATGAATCATGCCGCTACTCCGCTCGGACCGCGTTTCTCGCTACTTAGTGGCAGGGCCACGGGGAATGCTGTCGCTGGCGGTCCGATGTCGCATCGGACCTTGCTTCCAGTGCTCAAATAGTCGTCGCACCCTTCTTCGCCAAGGCTCCGAAGGGGCTTCTCCTTTTTCGCATCGAACCCAGGTGGTTCGCCTCACGAAGCCTTACGAGCCTGAGCTATTGAGCGTGCGCCTGCCATGAGGCGAAGGCCGTAGGGTAGCAAAACCCCGAGCGGGTCTCGTGGGCCCCACGATTGAGATGCGAGTGGCGCGGTCCGAAGTGGAAGGA
>CAZURX010000009.1:12605-16990 GCA_964623015.1 uncultured Candidatus Peribacteria bacterium | reverse complement strand
AATGAATCATGTCATTTGAACTTGGTTTGATTTTTTCACCTTGAGTACCTGAATATTCATAATAAAAACCACTTTCAAATTCTTTAGTATCAAATAAATCTCTTTCCTGGTTTTTGTAGCAAGCAGAAATTATTTTTTTAATACCTAATTCCTTGAAGTTCGTTGCAAAATAACTAAAAAAATTGCTAATCCGGGCGTCATCACAATTACAATAAATTACCTTATCTTTAAAATGACTCTTATAATGTTGTAATTCATCTTCTATATCACAAAGTTGAGTATAAAACTCATCATTCTTGTTGATTTTTGCCTTTCTTAATAAAGAGTGTTGTACTTTTCTTGCCATTATTAGTTCGTAATTATAAGTTTGAGGATAGTTTATTAACTATTATTTTGTTTTGGTAATCTGGTTAAATATTTCACTTCCTAATACCTGAAGAGAGGTTTTGGAAATTTCAATCATAATGTCAAACATTTTTTTTGCATCCCATTTTTTTCCATTGCCTTGTGTATATATTGAAGCTGCTTGAAGCATAATTGTTTTATCGTTATGTTTAACAAATTTATTTTTGCATAAATTAGTGTTAATTGGCATTCCATAATTGGCAGAGGTCAATCTATCTAATCTATTTAGCATCCCTGAATTATAATCAAGAGTGACCACCCTTCCATCAGGCCTTTTAATTATAACAGTTTCAGTAAGAAAATTTGACCCTTCCAGGAATAAGATGTATGGGAAATGGGATTCGGATAGCATAAAATTGGCAATTTCTGATATGTTTTTATGTGACCTTTCTATCGCGTTACCAGCAGCCATTAAGTCTTGATTATTGTTTTTGCCAACTAGATTCCCTTTCTGGATATTTTCAATGTCTTTTCCCTGATGTTTAGCTTCCGTTGCTAGTAATACTCTCCAATTACCGTTATCGTCTCTTACTTCGATTATTCCGCCATCAGGTTTAATACTTGAATTTGGTACAAAAAGTGTTTGTCCTAATTCTGAATCAAGTCTTTGTAATGCTTCGTTTATTTCTTCTTTCTTTATACTTGTTCTATATTTGAAAGATAATTGAGGATATTCCTTTTGAAGCTGCTTAATTACAAGGTGTGAAATTTTACCAACTGTTATATCGTGTGACTTTGCTTCGTCTCCAAATATACCAACTACACCTTGAGACTTTTTATGCTGATTCGTTAATCTTTTTGATTGATTTTTTTTAGACATAGTGAGCTTTTGAAGAGATTAATTGTACTTATTATAATGATACTCCATTAAATATTAAATTCATTTTGTGTGGAGGAGCTGAGCAAAAAATATTCACCTATCTCCCTCATAAAAATTAGAAAAATAAAATAAACATAAACATAAACATAAACATAAACAATAAGGCTTAGGGTGTTACTGCATTAGATACCACTATTAAAATACCTTAATATAAGAGAGAAAACTTGTGGCATTTACGCCAACTCGTTTTTATCCGAAGTGTTTTCGCAATAACGCCTAATTTTGTATTTAAAGCGAAGTATTTTTACCCCCCCCTTTTTTTGTAAGCGGGCAGTGATTTGAAAATCATCCAAACGTCTCATACGGCGACCCCTTGGCCTTCCGATGGTCGGGGTTTTTTTGGAGCCGGGTGGCGTTCATGGTGTTCAGAATCAGCGCCGCCACGGTCATGGGGCCCACGCCGCCCGGAACCGGGGTGATGGCGCTCGCCTTTTTTTGGACGTGTTCGAAATCCACGTCGCCGCACACTTTTCCCGATTTGTCCCGACCATACCCCACATCCACGACCACGGCACCCTCCTTGATCATGTCGGCCGTGATCAGCTTGGGCTTTCCTGTGGCCGAAATCAGAATGTCGGCGCGCTGGGTCAGTTTTGAAAGATCGGGGGTGAAGATGTTGCAGTTGGTCACGGTCGCGTTGCGGTTCATCATCATCACGGTGATGGGTTTCCCCGCGATGTTGCTGTTCCCCACCACCACTACTTCTTTGCCTTGGATGGGAATGCCGTAATGGTCCAAAAGCTTCATCACCCCCAAGGCGGTGGCTGGCGGAAGATCCTCGAATTCGGGGCTTAAAAACATTTTGCCCAAATTGTAGGCCTGGAATCCGTCCACATCCTTGGCGGGATCGATGGCGCGGATGACCAACGGCACATAAATGGTTACGGGCAACGGCAATTGGACGATCAGGCCATTGATCGTGGAATCGCGGTTCACGCTTCCGATCTCGGCGATCAGCTCCTCTTGGGTGATGGAATTCGGGAAGCGCCTTTCTTCGTACTCAATTCCAGCGCGCTCGCAGGCGATCCGCTTGTTTTTCACATAGGTCAGAGAGGCTGGGTTCTCGCCCACCAAAATCACGCAGAGTTTCGGCTTGAGGCGCGCGGCCTCTTCCCTGACCGAGTCAATGAGTTGGGTGGCCAATGTTTTTCCGTCCAGAAGTTTCATGAAAATTGGATTAAGTCCGATCAGGACGCGTTTCATTATACACCGAGGCAAAGATAATTTTTAAACTGAAAATTTTTTTAAACTGAAAAATAAATCTAAAATTCGAAACTTTAAAAACAAATCAATGAATATTTTTATCAAGTTTATGAAGTTTAGTAAGTTTATTTAAAAATTTTCTCATCGAGTCTGAGCCTTTGCTCGGCTCAATGATTACCAAGGCTAGCGCCCTATTGTCACAGCCTCAGAGTCGAAGACAGTTTTTCAGTTTAAAAATTATTCTAGAAAGGTGTAAATTATGAAACGCAATTCTATGGAAAAATTATCCATCATAATTCCAACCCTCAACGAAGAACGCTATTTGCCCATAGTGCTCCGTTCGCTGATCGGCCAAACCGGATGCGAAATCGAGGTGATTGTGGTGGATGGAAAATCCGAGGACCAAACCGTCGCGGAGGCGATGCGGGTGGCCTCCGAAAATCGCAACCCGAATGTGTCTATCCGCGTGGTGACCTCGGACAAGCGTCAGGTTGCCCATCAGCGAAACCTAGGCGCCAAGGAGGCAAAGCACGAAACCCTTTTGTTTTTGGATGCCGACACCGCGTTGATCTCGCCCGATTCATTGGAAAAAAGGGTGCGCCTGTTCCGATCCAAACAATTGCGGGCCGCGACCTTTCGTCTGAAATCCTTGGAGCGCCGAAAGGCAGCCGATGCGTACTATTTCATCTTTTGGGTTTTTTCCAATGCGATGGAGCACCTAAAACCCTATGCGTCGGGCGCCTGCCTGATGACCACGGCGGAGACGTTCAAAAAGGTTGGAGGGTTCGATGAAACCATTTTCATCAACGAGGATGGCGACTATTGCCGTCGGGTAAAAAAAATCGGGAAATTCGCGGTTTTGCGCCCGGCTTTTTACACCTCCTGCCGGCGATTCGATCGCATGGGATATTGGAAGGCGGGTCGGATGTATGTGCGGATCGCTGTCGCCCGCCTGATCCGTGGCGAACTGAAAGACCCGCGAAAATTTGATTACGGCTTTGGGGATTTCGATAACGATGAAAATTGATAAGATCAAAGACTAATGGGCCAGAAGGCTCGAAGGCTAAAGAGCTCGAAAGCCTTTTGCCCAGTCTTCGGGTCTTGAGCCTAGTCTTCAAGTTTTGAGTTCAGTCTCTAGCTTTTTTATTCCGTGATCTCGTTCCGGCTTAGATCGTTCAGGATATTCAGCATTTCCCCATAGTCGGCGCATTGGAAACGGCAGTTGAGGATGCGCGGGTCGAAAATCCATCGTCCGATGCAATCCGGGAACCCGGGGCGTGGACCAATGCGCAGGGGATTTCTCAGTCTTTCGTCGCAGCATTGCGAGCGGGCATCGGGGGAATAATTGATGCATTGCGCGCTGGTGGGGTCCTCCGGCTTTGCCCCGGGAAGGGGGACGATGCCCGAGCCGTTGCTGCTGCCCAATCCGCTTCCTCCCGTATCCCACCCGCCATTTTGGCCACTGGGGTTGTCGCCAAGTTGGTCTTGGGTGTCGCATTGAAATTCGCAGCGGCGCAGGGTGTTGTCGTAGGCCCATTGGCCTGGGCAAGTGGGGATGGTGGATTCATTCTGGCGGGCGCAACAGCGGTTTCTGAGCAGCTGGGCTCCAAAACCGCAGCTGGTCAGGCCCCCTCCGGTTCCTGAACCGCCCCAGTCCTCCGCGGAGCCGTGGAGTCCTTCGTCTTCTACGGCCACTGAGCCTTGCCCCGTGATGTTGATGATGGATTTTCCAGTTTGGATTTTGGTCAGATTCGTGGTGTCCACCAGCAAAACGCTTCCGGATGACCCTGGACGTTCCCCATTTTTGTCGGTGATGAGCACGGGGGTGTTGTTCGAAGGCTTGAGCTCGACCAGGGTGCCTTCGGGCACGGTGATGGTTCCGCTGATGCCACCCCAA
>CAZURX010000009.1:0-12595 GCA_964623015.1 uncultured Candidatus Peribacteria bacterium | reverse complement strand
AGGTCGAATTTGGAATTGGGAGGGTTGTCGCTGTAAAAGCGGGTTTTGCCGATCTCGTCCGTTGAGCCTTGGATGTCCACGATCACATTGTCGATATGCGCGGTGAGGATGACCAGGTTTGCGTTGTCGACATTCGAAATGCTCAGGATTCCATCGCGGTTGGAAGGCAGGGATTGATAAAATTCGGTCTTGTCGCCGGACATGAAAAACCAAATTCCTCCCGCCACCGCCAGCAGGGCGACCGGGATCCCCGCGAGGAGCCATTTGTTTGTGTCCGATTGGGCCATTTTATTTGAGTTTAATCAGTTTATTATAACATTTTTAAAAGTATTATGCAAATTATCCTGTGCCATCATGGGTTGGTTTAGCGGATTTATTTTTTGTTTTCTTTTTTGCGCTCGCCGCTTGGGCGATACTTTTTGTTCGGCCAAAAAGTATCCAAAAAGCCTCCGGGGAATATGAACGGGAATTCGGCGCTTCGCCCTCCATCGGCATCGGGCCCGTCATATTCCCCGGACCCCTCTTTACCCTTTTTCACCGTTGTGCATCCAAGGGCGGGAGGTGGCTTTTCCAAATCCTGCGTGTAGTTGGTTGAATCTCAACCAATAACCGCTGGTTCTTGGCTTCGGGGGGACCGGGGGGTGAATGCGCGGAACATTGGCGGGGCGAGGCGATACGCTGCGACTGCGTCATGAACCCCCGGGCGCCTTTTCCGGGGGCTTTTCGGCGGTGAAAAGCCCCCTGCCCCGCGGCACAAGCGGAAAAAAAAAGCAAAAATAAACCCATCATGGATGATTGTGTGAAAGCTTTCGCAAAGCCAGACATGAAAACCGACCCGCTAAAACTATTGCTCTCGTAAGACAAAAATGCTATAATATTAAGATTTACAAAAGATCCAAACAGCCCTAACCCAAACAAAAATGAACGTCGATTTCACTAAAATCCTGGATCTGGCGATCAGCCGGAACGCCTCGGATATTCATTTCCAGACTGGGAAAAAGCCGGTGATTCGCGTGTCGAGTCAGTTGTTGCAGGTGGAGGACGCGGAGGTGTTCCAGTTGATGGAGGGCACTCCGGAATTCAAGGAGTACATGAACGAGGATCAATACGCCTACTACCTGAAAAACGGAAGCACCGATTTTGCGTTCGGCTATTCGGATGACTATCGGTTTCGGGGCAATGTGTATCGGCAGCAGGTCGGTATTTCCATGAGCCTCCGTCTGATCCGGAATCGCATTTTGAATTTCGACCAGTTGGGATTGCCTCCGATCTTCCATCAGATGGCGCAGGATTACAAACAGGGATTTTTCCTGGTCGTGGGGCCAACAGGACAAGGAAAATCCACAAGCCTCGCTGCGATTTTGAGCCATATCAACCATACTCAGGAAAAGCACATCATCACGATCGAGGATCCCATCGAGTACATCATCAAGAACGAGAAATCCATCATCGAGCAGCGCGAGATCGGCACGCACGCCTCGACCTTCCAGGACGCCCTCCGCGCCTCGCTTCGCCAGGATCCCGACGTGATCATGATCGGGGAAATGCGAGACTACGAGACGATCCAGACCGCCATCACCCTGGCCGAAACGGGCCATTTGGTGTTTTCCACCTTGCATACGAACAACTCGGCGCAGACCATCGATCGCATCATCGACACGTTTCCGGAGCACAAGCAGAAGCAGGTGCGCATCCAGTTGGCCAGCACCCTCACGGGAGTGGTGTCCCAGCGTTTGGTGCCCGGACTCGATGGCGAGCTGGTGTTCGCGTATGAGCAATTGTTGGTGTCGGACGCCGTTCGCAACATCATCCGCAGCGAGAAAAGCGAGCAGATCTACAACGCCCTCCAGACCGGCGACCAGACCGGCATGGTCCGGCTCGAGCAATGTCTGGCCCAGATGGTCAAGGAGAAAAAGATCAGCAGGGAGATGGCCCTCAATTTTGCCGTCAACCGCGAGTTGATCGATGTGTTTATGAACTACTAAAAAACGAATAGTGGCTAGAGTTGTGGCTAGAATAGTGGACCACAATGCTAGCCACGATCCTAGCCACAATTCGAATTAAATTAGAAAATTATGGAGTCCGTCAAAACAGATTCAAAGGTCCGCAACATCCTGATCGTGGACGGCGACAAGGAGTTGGTCCGTAGCCTAAAGGATTATTTGGATCACCACGAGATCCAGGTCAAATACAACCTGAATTTTGTGTTCGCCGCCAATTGCAAGGAGGCGCTGAGAAAGATGGCGGAAATGGAAATCAATTTGGTTTCGATGGAGATTTTGCTCCCTGTCATCAATGGGTATTACCTGCTCAAGGAGATCAAGCGTCAGGAGCGAAAAATTCCCGTGATCGTCTATACCCGCCTGAAAGGTCCGCAGGATTTGGCGCGGCTTGCCTCGCTGGAGGTGGACAATATTTTTATCAAACAGCTGATGAAGATGGAGGATTTGGTGCAGGTCATCATCAGTTATGGAGACGGGAAGGTGGAACTGGACAAGGTGCTTGTGGAGCTTCAAAGCCAGATCAAGTCGTTGTCGGACTCTGACACTCAGGCTCAGCTCAAGGTCGTCCAGTGCCCCCGTTGCCACATGATTTTGAACCGCGATGCCTATTTTTGTCCCAATTGCGGACAGAAAATTTTAAAAATGTCTCCAAAATTGCCTGTCAAAAAGGATTCGGAGCCTGGCTAACCCACAAGTTTAAGTCGTAAATTGATTATGAATGTCGAAGCCAAAAAATTGATTGAGGGTCTGAAAGTGAGGAAGGTCGATGCTCCTACCCTCAAGGCCCTCACCGAAGAGGCGGAGGCGACCAAAACGCCTCTGTACGACGTGGTGCAGAAGCGCCATGTACTTTCGGACGAGGAACTGGGCAAGCTGACCGCCGAGATTTTGGGTTATCCTTATATAAATGTTTCGAAAATCGAGATCCCGAGCGAAGTTTTGGAAATTGTCCCCGAGTACATTGCCCTGAATCAGGGGATCATCACTTTCGGTCTGGATGAATACAACAACCGGGTGAAGATCGCGACCGTGAATCCGTTTGACCTCGAGATGATCCACGATCTGGAGAAGAAGACGGGACGGGATGCCGAAGTGTATTTCACCACCAAGTCGAACATCAAGGCGATCATCGGCAAGTACAACCAGGAACTCAAAAATATATTCCTGAACATGTTGCCGGCCAGCATGCGTTACACGAAAGAGCTGGCGCCGGGAGAAAAGGAAAAGTTGTCCGCCGAGGAAATCGAGGAGGAGATTCCGATTGTTCAGATTTTCGAGGCTATTTTGCTCTACGCTTACCGCCATCAGGCTTCCGATATTCACATCGAGGCTAGTCGGCAGAACACCGTGATTCGTTATCGGATCGACGGTGTGCTCCACAAGGTGGTCAGCTTTCCCAAAATTATCCATGAGCCTTTGCTGACCCGTTGCAAGATTTTGGCCGGCCTCCGTATTGATGAGACGCGTGCCGCGCAAGATGGTCGCATCAATTTGAGGCTCGACAATGACAATGTCGCGTTCCGCGTCTCCATCCTCCCCACCCATTTCGGCGAGAAGGCGGTGCTTCGTATATTGGTGGAGTTGGAGGATTCGGTGAATTTGCTCGAGTCCGGCCTGAGCGAGGAGGATTATAGGAAGGTGATTGTGAACTCCACCAAGCCCTACGGCATGATGATCGTGACAGGTCCAACGGGTTCCGGCAAAACGACTACCTTATATAACATCATCAAGTTGCTGAATTCCGAAGGGGTCAACATCGCCACCATCGAGGATCCGATTGAGTATGGTATCGAAGGCGTCAATCAGGTGCAGGTGAACCACGCGACCAACTTGACCTTCGCGAATGGGCTTCGCGCCCTGCTTCGCCAGGATCCGGATTGCATCCTGGTTGGGGAAATCCGCGACAAGGAAACGGCCCAAATCGGTGTCGAGTCGGCCATGACGGGCCATATGGTGTTTTCCACCCTGCATGCCAACTCCACTGCGGTGGGCATCCCCCGCCTGATCGAGATGGGCATTGAGCCCTTTCTTCTGACCGCGGCGGTGAATTCCCTGATCGCCCAGCGTTTGGTGCGCAAGCTTTGTTCGCACTGTTTGCAGAGTTACCTATTTTCATCCGAAATGCTGAGTTTGGTCTACAACAGCAAGAACATCGTGGACATCATTCAAAAGATCGGCCTTAGGTCTTACACCCCCGAGGAGATTGAAAAACTCGGCTTTAAGGACGAATTCGTCTTCTACAAGGGGTTGGGTTGCCACGCGTGCGGATACACGGGCTACAAAGGGCGTATCGGCTTGTTTGAGGTCTTGGAAATGAACGACGACATAAAGGCCGCCATGCTCAAGGGCGCCAGCTCCGACGAAATCGAGGAGATTGCCGTGAAAAGCGGCATGACTTTGATGCTGGAGGATGGCATCCGGAAGGCGTTGTCCGGCCTCACCAGCCTCGAGGAGGTGATCCGCGTGATCAAAGCTTAACTATTTCGCCCTCCAAAGGCGGGTCTACGACATTTCGGATTTCACACGTATCACTTTTATCACTTGTCACTTATCACTTCGCAATTGAACTTCAATTTTCTGAAACCAAAGGCGAAGGGTGGCGAGGCTCAAGTAAAGCCCAAGTCTATTTCGCTTGCGGGCCATGATTCTTCGGAGAGGGTGGGGGTGTCCAATGAGGATCAGGAAAACCCTGTGCCGGGAAAAAAGGAGATTGAGAAGAAAAAGAAAAAGAGCTTCATCCAAAGGCTCAATGAGATTGGCACGGTTTCACAAAGCGAGGTGGTCGAGTTCACCCGTCACCTCTCCGTGATGTTGGGCGCGGGAGTCACCATTTTCGAGGCCGTGGTTTTTTTGAAGGACCAAATGCGCAACAAGGTTTTCAAGGCGCGTCTCGACAGCGTGATTGAAAGCCTGAACAATGGGCAACCCCTCTCATCCGCGATGCACAAGTTCCCCAAGATCTTCGCGCCCATTTATGTGAATATCATCCGTGTGGGCGAGTCGTCCGGCACGCTTTCGCAAACCATGTCGGATTTGGCGGACCACTTGGAGGACAGCGAGCAATTCAAGCGAAAGGTTAAGGGGGCCCTCATTTATCCCAAGATTATTTTGGGGGTAATGGTCACTTTCATTTTTGTCTTGGCTTTGTTTGTGATGCCCCGCATTTTGACCATTTTCACCAGTTTGGGTGCCGAAATCCCTTTGGCCACGCGGGTGATGATTGCGATCACCAAGTTTATCAACAGCCATCTTGTCCTGATCTTTGGAGTGATGTTCGGCACGGGCGTGGCCATCTATTTTTCATTGAAAAATCCAAAAGTGAGACGGTGGCGCGACCTGATGTACATCAAGTTGCCCATGATCGGCTATATCGTTTTGAATTACAACACGGCCCAGGCGGCCCAGCATTTTGGGACCCTGTTCGCCAGCGGTATTCCGATCATCCGATGTCTCGAGATCACCCAATCGGTCATGGGCAATCGGGTTTTCCAGGATGAAATGACCTATATGATTGGCCGAATCAAAAACGGCGCCTCGTTTTCAACGAGTTTTCCGGAAGAGTCCCATTTCCCGCCCATGTTTGTGAAGATGATTCGTGTGGGCGAGCGCACGGGCAAGTTGCCCCACGTGATCGAATACATGAAAAAATATTACAAGGGGTTGGTGGACAACGACGTGAAGAACATCACGGCCGTGATCGAGCCCGTGATCATGATTTTGCTGGGCTTGATGGTCACCGGCCTGGTCGTCACGGTCATCGGACCCATCTACAAGCTGATCTCCAACGTCGGAAAAAAGGCATAAATACAAAAATCGCATTGTGGCTAGTATTGTGGAAGTCACCATTCGATCTCTACTATTCCAGCCACAATTCCAGCCACCATTCGATCTCTACTATTCCAGCCACCATTCGAATATAAATACCTCAATGTTCAATCGTACCCACCCTAAAGGCTTTACGTTTACAGAGGTCATCATCGCCCTTTCCCTGTTTTTGGTGCTGGCGGGGGTGGGCGTGGGCGCCTATTTCCGTTATTACGGGTTTGCCTTGACGGACATGGATGTCCACAGGGCCACGATTTTGTTGGATCAGACCCGATTTTTGGCCCAGAAGAATCCAACCTCTTCCGATTATGGGATTCATTTTGATCCCGTGACGAACACCATGACCCAATTCAGGGAAAGCTATTCGCCGGTCGCCGTGGACAATCAGGTGTTGCATTTGGAGACTTTGTTGATCACTGATGTGGCCCTAAACCCCAATCCCGGAGTCACCATGGACATAATTTTTGAAAAGCAGACTGGGAAGACGGTGAATTGGGGGGCTTTCACCCTCGGCAATGATGATTTCGCCTTTACCTTTTCGGTCAATCCGCAGGGGGTTATAGAATAAATTCGTATTCCGCAATGCATATTTGGCATTCAAATGCGGAATTTTTAAAATGCCCAAATGGAATGCGAGACCTCGTAGATCCGTCTTTGCCATGAGAGATCCAAAATGTCGTAGCCCCGCCTTTGGGGGGCGAAATGTTTTTTTGGTGGTTTTTCCGCTTGGAAAATGCTCTTTGAAAAACTCGGAAAACATTTTATAATGAAGTCTGTCGATGGCAATAAAAATGGCAAAAAAAATAAATCGCGCAGGTGAAATAACAAAAGGCTCCAGCATGGTGGAGCTTATTCTCGTGACCGTGCTTTTTGCGATCCTGATTCCCGCGTCTTTGGGTATTTTCGTGAGTGGCAGGAAAATTTCCGGCCAGTCCTACATCCAACACCAGGCCGCGGTGACTTTGGGGGAGGTCGATGACATCCTGAGGTTCATGCGCAATATCGATTACGGCTTGCTTCCGAATGGGGAATTCTATCTGATCCGGAATCCGGGAACCGGATCTTGGTTGGTGAAAAACGACTTGCCGGACAAGGATATATTTGAGCGCCACGTCACGATTTCGAACGCCTTGCGCCACACCGTCACAAACGACCTTTACCTGCCGGGCGACACGGGTCCCTCGGTCGAGGATCCTGACACCAAGAAGGTTGATATCAATATTTTATGGGCGCCCGACTATATCCCCATGGATCTTATTTCCCATACGATTTACGTCACCAATTGGACAAAGGCCATCACTTATGATTCCGCCTAAATTGCTCTGTTCTTGCTGTTTTTTTTGGTCTATAATCGTGCTATCAAAATTTAAAATCTAAACAAAAAAACAATGAGGTCATTTGATTTTAGAGGGGCAAAACGGGGCACCACTTTCGTGGAGTTGCTTCTTTACATCGCCATTTTTTTGGTGCTGACTCCCATTTTGCTGATGGTCTCCATCAACGCGGTCCGCACCAATCGCCAATATCAGACGGAGCGTCAGGTGAATGCGGATAGCCAATTTGTGGTCGAACGCATCTACGATCTGATCAGCCAGGCCAAAAGGGTGGACACGGCCTCTTCGGTTCTTGCTTCGGGCGTGGGGGTGCTGTCGTTGGTGATGCAGGATGGGTCCGAGGTGACCATCGCCCTGAATCCGGCCACCCAAAAAATCGAGATCACGGAGGGGGGGGTCACAAGCGACCTGACTTCCGGAAACCTGAAGGTGGAAAGTCTGTATTTCGAGAAGCTCGCCGACGAAGTGGGGGATCCGGAGATTGTGATCGGCCTCAACGTCCGAATGAACATCTCCTCTACGGATCCCAATAGCGTTGTGCAGCATTATGTGACCTCCTCCAATTTGGAAAAGGGGGATTTCGACAACGACGGGAGCCCCGATTACATCGATGATTTTCCGCGGAACGCCGAATGCACCATGGATTCCGACAGCGATGGGGTCTGCGACGAATTGGACAACGCGGTGATGGCCTTCAACCCATTTCAGGAGGATTACGACGGGGACCAGATGGGGGATGTGATTGACCCTTCCATTTATATTTATGGCGAGGCCGAGGGGCAGGAGGGGCTTGGGAATCTGGGCGGCGGCGCCTTCAACTGCGCCACAGACGACATGATCATCGATCTGATCGATGCGCAGCCCAACATCGGAACCGTAAAGCTGAAGGCGATTCTGTTGGGGGCGTCTCCGCTTTCGCCCACGGTGCTGGATCACCTCATCCTGAGGCAGGAAGAGGGGGGCAACGAATTGGGCGAAACGCATTTTGTGGATGTGTTCAAGCAAAATTGCAAGCTCCCGGGCAATGTCATAGACCATGTGATGGCCATGCAGCATTTGCCGACCAACAAGAAAAACGAGATTCTCGCGGCGCACAACGCAGCTCCGGCCGTGTTGTGGCAGGGCGACAATCGGGTCGCCGAGATCGATTACAAGGTCGAACATCCAGCCCAGAACGTGGTTCGGTTTTACGACGCCAATGTGAAACTGGGGGTGAGCACGGTAGAGCAGAGAACCGATGTGTTCATCGTGTCAGTGACATCCGAAGGAGGACCGATCTATGTGTCCACCCAGGCGGGGAACAGCACAAAAGAGACCACGCTCACCCAGCCGGGCACCAGCCAGACCGATGCCAATGGGTTCCAGATCGCCTGGGATGTCCGTTTCGGCGTGAACCACGTCTTCAGGGTCAGCAACCTCTCGAACACCGCGGCGCTCGATTCCATCACCTTCAACTTCTCCAAGCTGACACCCGAAGGCGCGCTCCCCACGATCACGGAGCCTACAGGCGACGCCTACCACACCAAGCGTTTCACTTATTATTGTCCGGGCGGATGCGAAACGGGTTGCGGGGATGTGGGAACCGGTATTTTGACGGGAAATATCCTGACGGACCTTTGCACCAATAGTCAGGGAGGGTACCCTGAATGGTGCTCCAAATGGAGGACTTTCAGCGATGACAACGATATCGGCCCCGCTTTTTTGGGCGGAACGCAAGTGGGCGAAAAGAGCCTGAATTGGGACAAGACGTTCAAGACCATCTTGGTCCAAAGCCAGCTCGACCATTTGGCCAGCATCACGGTGGCTGGCGAAATCGCGTATCAGAGCACCGCGCAGTTCTTCTGCGACCAATTCCAGCAAAGTTGCCCCATGAATGGCACGCTAATGGGCTCGCAGGATATCCAGCTTTACAACTGGGTCACCCAAACATGGGAAACGGTGGGTGCCCCAACCTTGGACGGAACCAAGAGCGATCAGCAGAAATTCGAGGTCATTTACAAGAACCCCGACGCGGTCAAATTTGTGGGAGGTGAGGAAAATCGGCTCATCAAGTCCCGGTTCACGTTCCATTGGAATGGGGTTCCGCCACAAGGGCAAACCAGCGCCCCCGCCTTCATGCTGATCGACTATTTCACGCTTCATATGAAATGGTAAAACTCTAATTGAGGACCTGATGGGAGACCTGATAGAGGACCTAATCGCAGATAATAATCCATTATCCACCCCTATTAGGTCCTCAACCGGTCCTCAATGGGTCCTCCATTCGATCTATGAGAATCAAGTCCAATGATCAAAGGGGTTTCATTGCGCTCCTGAGCCTGCTCATTGTGTCGACCGTGTCCATGTTCTTCGCCATTTCGATCCTGATGGACGGGGTGGCCAATGCCGCTTTGTCCCTGAACAGCCTCTATTACGAGGACGCGCGCATCAATGTCCACACCTGCATCGAGGACGTGCTGATGCGCCTGAAATTGGAACAGCAATTCAATCGCCCCTTGAATTATACGATTTCAGAGGCGAACACCTGTTCCACGGTCATGACCTGGTTCCCCCCCAACCAAGTTTCGCCCGGAGTCTCGGAACGTCTGGTGAATGTGTTGGTCACGGGCGCCAGCCACAATTTCACCCGCCAATTTCTCTATGAATTGAGGGTAAATCGCTACGATGTCCATTATCCGGACGGGTCTATGGATTATATGAATACTCTCAACTACATCGCTGTCACGGAACAATCCACTTGAAACCTGAAATGCGAAATTGGAAATGTGGTTTCTCAATCATGGTCATCATTTAAATCATTTTAATCACAGTTGAAATCGGTTCTCAAAAACACCTTCGGCCTCGATATCACTGACATCGCGCTCACCGCGGTGGAGATGGTATGCGATCGAAAGGGCTGGCGAGTCGCGAATTATAGCCGAGTTGAATTGGAGCCGGAGGTTGTTGAGGATGATTCTTTTATCATGAGCCCCGAGGCGTTCAAGACGGCCTTGGAAAAATTGCTGAAGGAGGGCAAAAACGGCCCCATCACCTCTCGTAATGTCATTGCCTCCTTGCCAGAGGAAAAAACATTTTCCCATCAAGTCAGCTTTCCAGTCGGCTCGCCTCAGGATGAGGAGGACATCCTTAAGACCGCAAAAAATTACATTCCCATTGAATTGGGCGATGCAGTGGTGGATTATAAAAAATTGGATGGAATTTCGGATGGGAAACATGTCACCTACAGCGTGGTGGCCGCCCAAAAGAATCTTGTGGAGTCCCTTATCCAAAACCTTGGCGAGGCGGGCCTTAATGTGGTGGCTGTGGACGTGAGCAAGGACAGCCTGTTTCGTTGTTGTCACAGCATATACTCAAAAACGGCAAAGGGGTCGGTTGGCGAAGACGCAATGGTGATCAGTGTTGAGCGGGATGCGACTTTTTTCAATATTCGAATGGCGACCGGTGAGGCGTTTACGATCAATTCTCCTGTGGGGGGGCAGAGATTGGTCGAGCAGATCAAAAAAGGGTTGGGGATTCCGACGTATTCTGAAGCCCAGCAAATTTTGCGCGATTCCGAAAAACCGGAAGCCAGTCGATTCGGAAAAATCAAGGATGCCCTAAAGGCGGAATTGGGCCAATTGGTCCAAAAGGCGCTGGAGCTGAAACATATTGTGGAAAGCCAGGCCCTGCTCAAATTGGGTCGGATCCATGTGGTGGGGACCTATCCGTGCATCCCGGGGTTGTCAGACGCCATTCAGGCGGCCTTTCCGGAGACAGAGGTGACACTCGGCATTTCGGGTATTGGGGTTCCGGAGCAATCGTGCGATTTTGCCAAGGCGATCGGGTTGGCATTGCGCGCCGTTATTCCATCGGCTCACGAAACTGGGGTAAACCTCTTGCCACGATCCCGGAAGGAGGAATTGGATTTTGCCGAATGGCGCCCGAAAATCCTAAGGTCCCTGTTGGCCGCCACGCTCGTACTGATCGGATTGGTTGGATTGTCGGGCTATTCCATGGGTTCAGGTTATTTGGGGGTTAGAATCGCAAACCAGGAATTGAAAGTTTCCCGCGAAAGAATCGAAAATCCCTATTTGAACAAACTGGCGCAGGCTTCCCAGCAGAAGAGCCGCTTGGAGGGGGAGATGCTCACTATTTTGAAAGACGCTTTGCCCCTGAGCCGCCTGATGTCCAAGATCGACAGCTACAATGCGGATGGGGTGGGGTTGGTGAATGTGACTTTTTACTTGGATAGCGCCAAGGCGTTGGTGTTGCGCCTGCGTGGAAAATGCGCCTCGCGCGAGCTGACGGAGCAATTCGTCACAACGCTGGAAAAGGAGCCTTACTTTTCGAATATCATTTCGCCTCTTTCAAATTTGGTGGGGAAGGGCGAGCGCTTCATCAATGTGGATATGAATGTGGTGCCTGGGCCCATCATCGAGGATTATGAGAAAAGCCTTCCTAAGGAGGATTCTGGGGGAGGGGTCGATTCGGCAGGGGCGGCGTCTGCGGCTCCCGAGGCGTCGGCAACGGAGGACGAGGCCGCAAAATCAACAATTGCGCCCGTAGAAGATAGTGCTCCCCCCGAATCGGTGTGGGACGTTGAAATTCCTAAAACCAATCCATGAGGATTCGTTTCGACAAAATCGGACCGATCATCAAGAAAAATCGCTTGTTGCGGATTCTTGTTTTGCTGTGCGGGATCAGCGTGGTTCTTGTGGTCGTCTTTTTGGCGAAGGGGGTGTCCGTTCGCCAAGAAGTGACCAAGATCCGCACCCAAATCCAGGCCAACGATCTGGCCTACCTGAATTTGCAAAAAATGGCCCAAGAGGCAGAGCAAAAAGCAATCAAGCAAAGCCTGTTTGAGAAAAAATCCTTTTCCAATTTTGACGAGGTGATTCCCTTTATCGCTTATCTCGAAAAGCTTTTTTCCGCCATCGATCCCGAGGCCCAGATCACGATCAAGAGTCAGGAGGGGCAGATTTTTCTGGATCATTTTGCGGAAACTGGCGTATCCTTGCCTGGTTGGCATGGCCTGAGATGTAGCCGTCGGGAATTCTTACTGCAACCCAGACAGCTCCCTTGTTCTTGTTGTAAATAACAGCTTTGCTGCCTTTTCCTTTCGTTACCATTTCAGTTCCTTTTCCGATGATCTCCAGTATCCAGACCTCGTTTGGATCAGAAATGGAAAAGGATTCACCCGAACTGCAGTAACCATATTCCTTTACAAGTTCTCCGATTATATTCACTGCTTCCCTGGCAGTTTTTGCACGCTGAAGAGTAATATATATCAGGCTGCCATAATCTATGATACCTGTTGTGTCAACAAGTTCTGATCTTCCGCCGTAAGTGGTTTCACCTATGGCAACCTGGTGTTCGTTCATATTTCCGACACCAGCATAGGTATAAGGAACCTGCCTGATCTGTCCAAGGAATTTATTGGTATCCCATTCGATG
>CAZURX010000008.1:0-20260 GCA_964623015.1 uncultured Candidatus Peribacteria bacterium | reverse complement strand
GATGGAGGCCTTTATTGCCCCGGAGTCTATTGAGAAACCTTCCAACGCGCTTTTCGAATTCATCAAGGACCATCAGTCCTATGAGGGCAATTCCCGCCAATGGAACGAGGATTTTTGCGACATGTTGGGCCTTGCCCCAGAAGGTGGCCCAAAGATAAGCCCACGAGAACATCGGAAGTATGTATTCGTGGTCCAAACCTATCTGGCCAAATTCTTCAATGATCGGAAAGCCCAAGATGTTTTTCAGCTTTTGCCCAAAAAAACCAATCCCTTCACCGCCATCGATGGACGAATGGGTGCCTACACGGTCAGTGTGCTGGCCGAATACTGGAATGTGAACAGGATTTTGGCCCGTCGAGAATCTGAAGAAAAGGCGAACTATGCAAGTCTTGGCGAAGACTTTAGGAACAAAAGCAGGAACCAGAAGGCGTATGAGGATGCCCTAAAATATTTGAAAGGTCAGCTTGAAGGCGCTCCGGTTGACTCAAGCGAAGCTCTGGCGTCTTTAGTCGCAAATGGCGAAGCTGGCGCCCCTGCGCCTGAAGGCTCAGGATCTGAAAAGCCAAAGGGCGATGTAGAACTTTTGTCCCAGCAGGTGATGCGTTCAGAGCATTTCACCAGGGAGCGATTTAATGAAAAATTTGAGAAACAGACAGAGGATTTCAAATGGCTTAGGGACGAGAAAAAGGGCGATCCCCACGCCTGGCTGTATCTCAATAATTTTGATGATATCGAGGGTTCGTGGCCCCAACAGGCTTATCAAGCTTATGTGGAAGCTTATGACAAGGCCGACGACGAAGGAAACGCCGATCTAACGACCAATGAAACGCTAGCCGCCTTGTTCGCCAATCTTGGAAAGGCCGTCAACGACTATCATAAAAAATCCATGGAGATTTTTGACCGTCTTGAGACAAAGTATATGGCCCCGATAGCAGCTTTGCTCAGGGAATATGAGTTGCCACAGGGTGTCAATGTCGGCAATTTGGCCCCCGAAGTTTCCAAGGGCGAAGGAAATCATGTCAGAACCGAAGAGAACAGGCAATATACTCTCCAGAGGGAAAAGATTAGGCCCATCGAGTATCAAGACAACAACAAGATCCAAACATTGTTCAAACAGTTCAAGAATCGGCCCAAGGCCACCTACAAGAATTGGGACGAATTGACCGCAGGCCTCAAGGACGTCCCCGCGCTCGAGCGATTGTTTCCGGGTGTTGAGCACAAGGAAATCACCCAACGCATCAATGACATGATTCTTTTATCCAATATGTATTTTGTGTATGGCGAGAGCAACCGAATCCAATCGGACATGAACGCAGAGCTCAAAAAACAATTAGACGAATTGAACAAAAATTATGGAAAGGCCTTTCCTGAAGGTGAATTGTTGGCGAAGGCTGATAGTCCAAAAAAATGATGGTTTATTTAGATTTAGCGCTCAAATAGTCGCAGTCCGTGGCCCTTGGGCTTGGTCGTTCCTTTTTCGCTTCGAAACCTTCACGGTTCACTTTCTGGCCCAAAACATGCGCAAAAAATGTCTCGGGCCTTTGGCCAAGCCATTTTTTCCGTGGTACCCGCGGCAGGAATCGAACCTGCGGCCAACAGCTTAGAAGGCTGCTGCTCTATCCACTGAGCTACGCGGGCATGGACTTTTTTACTTTGCTATTGTAGGTTGCCTTTTTCGGATTATCAAGAAGGCCCATATTTTGTTTTTAAAAATATTTTGAATTGTATTTTCGATTTTCAATTGTCAAAATTTTGTCAAAAATATCTTGATCGGCCATGTGGCGTGTGGTATAAATTCACCGCCCCAGAAAGTTGTTTTTTTAAGTATTGCCTATGTCTGTCATCCACGTCCGCAATTTGCGAAAGAAATACGGTGAGTTTGAGGCTCTCAAGGGAGTTTCCTTCGATGTCGAAAAAGGGGAGGTGGTCGGCTTTCTAGGCCCCAATGGCGCCGGCAAGACCACAACCATGAAGATCCTCACCTGTGTCATGTCCGCCACCAGCGGCGAGGTCCACATCGCGGACCATGATTGTTTTCGGCACCCTGTGGCTGTCCGTCGCCGGATCGGGTATTTGCCTGAAAACAATCCGCTGTACGGCGAAATGAAGGTCGCGGAATATATAAGGTATATCGCCGAATTGCACGATGTCCCCAAAGACAAGATCCATGAGTGCCTTGAGTTTGTCGCGGGGGAGTGCGGGCTCAAGGATCGCCTGAACGATGTCATCAACACCCTTTCCAAGGGCTATCGCCAGCGTGTCGGGCTCGCCGCCGCCTTGGTGCATGACCCCGACATCCTGATTCTGGATGAACCGACCGTTGGGCTCGACCCCAACCAGATTGTCGAGATCCGAAACTTGATCAAGAAACTGGGCAAGGAAAAGACCGTGATCCTCTGCAGCCATATTTTGGCCGAGGTCGAACTCACCTGCAACCGGATCCTCATTATCAACCAAGGGCAGATTGTGGCCTCGGGCACTCCTTCCGAGCTCAAGTCCGAAGTTGAGGGTCACGCCAGCCTTCTTGTGGTGGTTCGTGGCGAGAAGAAAAAAATCGTGGAGGTGGTGAAAGCGATCCCTGGCGTGAAGCGTGTTCGCGCCATTGCCGCCAAGGAGCGAGGCGCCGTTACCCTTGGAATCGAAACCGTCAAGAAAAAGGATTTGCGGGAGGCGGTCACCCAGGCCATTTTCGAGAACCAGTTTCACCTGTTGGAAATCCACAAGGAGACTGTATCCCTTGAGGAGATTTTCAACCAGGTGACGAACCACAAAGATTAGTGATAAGTGATAGAAGTGATAAGTAATACGTAAGGCTTAAGATAATCCAAATATGAAACTCAAGCATATCAACGCCATCATGAACAAGGAGCTGCGAGGGTACTTCAATTCCCCGTTGGCCTATATCTTCATCACGGTGTTCCTCATTTTCTGCTCCTGGTTTTTCTTCCAATCCTTTTTTCTGGACAATGTGGCCTCGCTTCGGCCCTTTTTCGCCTTTCTCCCCTGGCCTTTCCTTGTGCTGATTCCCGCAGTCACCATGCGGTTGTGGGCCGAGGAACAAAAGATGGGAACCCTGGAGACCCTTTTCTCCGCCCCTGTCACGGAAGGCGAGGCGGTGCTTGGCAAGTTTTTCGCCAGCTTCGCCTTTATGGTGATTGCGCTTCTCCTTTCCGTCATTTTGCCAATCCTCCTGTTTTTTATCGGAAAACCCGATTTGGGCAGCATTGTCGGCGGGTATGTTGGCGCCATCTTGCTTGGAGGCGCGTATTTGGCCATCGGCCTTTGGATTTCGAGCCTAACCTCGAACCAAATTGTCGCCTTCATCTTTTCCGCCCTCGCGATTTTTGCCCTTTATATCATCGGGCATCCGCTTGTCCTCCAAACTTCTCCCGTCTTCCTGATGCCTTTCCTGAAATACGTGGGCATGAGTTCCCATTTCATGAGCATCCTTCGCGGCGTTCTCGACACTCGCGATTTGGTTTACTACATCACTGTCATCGCGCTTTTCCTTTATTTCAATGTCACCAGCCTTAACAGCCGGAAGTGGCACTAAAAAATTTTAAATTTTTAATTTTAAATTTTTAAACCGAGCTTAGTTTTATCATTGAAAATTTTGACATTATTAGTTGTTTAATAATTCTAAATTATAAATTAAAAATTCACTTATATTTTCCATTTTGATATGAATTTTCTCAAACGATTTCAATACGCCCGAGATTCCTACTTGATCACCGCCCTGATTGTGGCGATTGCGCTGTTGGTCAACTTTGTCGCCTCCCGGCATTTTCTTCGAGTGGATCTTACCCAGGGCCAGCTGTATGCCATTTCGGATTCGAGCAAGACGATGATGAAAAATTTGGACGACATCGTGACCGTCAAAGTTTATTTTTCGGGCAAACTTCCCCCAAACCTTTTCGCCGTCCGCCAATATGTGGACGATGTGCTCGAGGAGCTTTCCTCCTATTCCAAAGGGCGTTTGCAGATCCAAAACCTGAATCCCGACAACCCCGACACGGCCACCGAGGCGATGAAGACGGGAGTCCCCCAAATTCAGATGAACATCGTGGAAAAGGACAAACTGGAAGTCAAAAACGGCTTCTTGGGCATCGCGGTGGTTTACGGAGACAAGAAGGAGATCCTGCCCGTGGTCCAGAATATCACCTCGGTTGAATATGACCTCATGGCCGCCATCAAGAAAGTCACGGCCCAGCAGGAGAAATCAATCGCTTTCATTGTCGGCCACGACGAACCCTCATTGACTGAAAAAGTCGGCGTCGGCATGCCTGGCGAGACCTATTCCTTGATGAAAAAGTCGTTGGATCGAAACTACAACGTCCAGGAAGTGACCTTGGACGACGAAAAATCCCTCGACACATTTGACACCGTGGTGATCGCGGGTCCCACAAAGGAATTTAACGACAAGGAACAGTTTTTGATCGACCAATTTTTGATGAGGGGGGGAAATGTGGTCGCGCTTTTGGAAACGGTTGGGGTTTCGCAAGACCTCCAAACTTCGAAACCCGAACACAAGCTCAGCGATCTTTTTGAGCATTATGGCGTAATGGCCGAACATACCTTGGCATTGGATCTCTCTAGCGAAAACGCCTCCTTCAACCAGGGATTCATGAATTTTATTGTTCCTTACCCCTTTTGGATTCGGGCGATCAACCAATTTTTTGAGCCTGGGAACGCGATCGTGAGCAAGCTTGATTCCGTTGTGTTCCCCTGGATAAGCCCCCTGACCCTTGTCCCCACGGAAGGAGTGACGGAGACCGCCTTGGTCAAGACCACCCCCAACGCCTGGACTCAGGCCGAACCCTTTAACTTGGCGCCCAATCAGGTGCAGGGGTCGAGCGAAAAAGCCCAGTACACACTCGTTGCCCTCCTCAAAGGCAACTTTGCCAGTGCCTACCAGGGCAAAAAGAGCCCCTTTGGCGGAAAAGATTTTCTTCAAGCCTCCTCGAATCCAGGCCAAATCCTGATGGTGGGCAACGCCCGTTTCGCCCTAGACCGCTTTGCCATGATGTTTCCCCAGAACATGACCTTCCTCATGAATGCGATCGATGACATGACCCTTGACCAATCCCTCATCGCCATCCGGTCCCGATCGGCCTTCGCCCTTCCCCTCAAGGAACTCTCGGCGACCGAACGCCAGATGGTCAAGTTTTTTGGCATTCTCCTTATGCCCCTTTTGGTTGTGCTGTATGGAATCCTTCGCTCTGTTTCCCGCAGACGAAAACCCGTAACCTTCTAATGCCCCCCATGAACCCCTTCCAAAAGCCCCTTTCCGTCATCAACGGAATGAGCCTGGTCAATAAAATGTTGGCCATTTTTTTCTGCCTTCTTTTTTTCGTCCTTGTGGTCGAGCGCCCCGGGAGCCCCGCCGCGAACCGCACGAAGGGCGCCAAGCTTCTTTTTCCCAAGCTTCTGGCTTCCGACACCCTTAAGGTCGAACTCCAAAATTTTCCTGGCGCGACGCAGGCCTTGGTTTTGAACAAGGAAGAGGGCCAGTGGAAAGTCGTCAATGGGCAATCCTTTCCTGCCGATCGCGAACGCGTCGAGCAGCTTCTTTCCATGCTAGAAAACATGGTCGCGGAGCAAACGGTTTCGAACAACCCCGATCGCTTGCCTGTTTTTGGCCTTGATGAACAAACCTCTCCCCACATCCAGGCCTGGGGAAGCCGAAATCGGTTGGTAGCCGACTTGTTTGTCGGGAAGCGCGACCCTGAGGGCAAATCCACCGTCAAAAAGGCGGGTCTCGACGAAGCGATTTTGGTTGGCCAGGATTTGACCCCCTTTCTGTTCCAGGACCTGAACGCCTGGAAGGACAAGACCCTGTTGTCGATATCCGAACTTTCCGCACAGCGCGTAGTGCTGGCCAAAGGAACCGAAGAAACCATTCTCGAAAAAAAAGGCGATCAATGGCGCATGACATCGCCCGAGGACCAAGAGGCCGACCCCTTGGCTATCAGAACCCTTTTTGACCAAATCCAAGACTTCCATGCCGACCATATCGCCGAGTCTCTGGAGGGGAGCCAAGCCAATTTTGACAAACCGGACTATCAATTGATGGTTCGTCTTGCGGACGACACGCTTAAGGTGTTGGCTTTTTCATCTTTCAAGGACCACTCCGCCTATTACGCCAAAAACGGCGACAAGAATTTGATTTATATCGTTTCCGCCCCGCAAGTCGAGAATCTGTTTGGACTGAAATTCAAAATCGAAAAGTCGGTAGGACAGTAGATTTTTTTCTTCCCTGATTTTTCATTTTTCTCCTAATGCACTGCTTTAGCATTTCATTTTTTCCCCGAATGTCGCTCGCCGCTTGGGCGATACTTTTTGCACGGTTCATCCTTCGTAGTATTTACTACGGAGAACGGGTCAAAAAGTATCCAAAAACCCGCCGGGGCTGCGCGGACTCAAATTCAGCGAAGGCTCATTCATTGATCATCTCCATGACCGCTTCCCGCCCGAACGTGCGTTCGGCACGGGCGGGCGCCCCGGACCCGAATTTTACTGAAATACGGCGTTGTTCATCCAAGGGCGGGAGGGGGTTCTCCCAAATCCTGTGTGTTTGAATTGTCTAAAATTACACGGTTTGAGACGCAAAAAATCCTTCATGTAGCCCAATTGATTTTCAGTTCTCCATTTTCCCCATCAGCCCTTCGCTGATGTCCGCGTTGCTGTACACATTGGTCACGTCCATGTCCTCTTCGAGCGCATCCAGAAAATCCAGGACGTTTTTTGCCTTGGATTCGTCTTCTATTTTCATCAGCTCATTCGGCTTCATCACCACCTCCGCCTTTTCGATTTCGACCCCCTTGCCCTTGAGCGCCTCCATGGTCTGGTGGAGTGAGACAAAGGGCGTGTAAATCATCATTTTTTCTCCCTCGGCTTGGATGTCGTCCGCGCCCGCATCGATGGCCAACAGCTCGATTTCGTCAGGAGCCCCTTTCGACCTCACCACTATTACCCCCTTTCGTTCGAACATCCATCCCACGCTGCCGCTGTTCCCCAAGTTACCCCCTCTTTTATTGAAAATCGTTCGCACATTCGTGACGGACCTGTTTCGATTGTCCGTGAGACACTCCACGATCACGGCAATGCCGGCGGGACCATAGCCCTCGTACGAGATTTCCTCGAGTTCCGCCTGGCCCTTGAGCTCCCCAGTTCCACGTTTGATGGCCCGTTCGATGTTAGCATTGGGGAAATTGTCCTTTTTCGCGTTGTCGACTGCCAGGCGAAGCGCGGGGTTCATCGAGGGGTCGCCCCCCTTGCGCGCGGCCAAGGTGATCAGGTTTCCGTGCCGGGTGAATATTTTTCCCCGTTGGGCATCGTTGGCGTTTTTTTCCAATGTGTGATGACCTGACATAAGGAAGGGTTATATATTTAAATCGTGGCTAGCCCTGAACTTGATTCAGGGGTGGCTTGCATTGTGGCCCACTATTCTAGCCACGACGCTAGCCACAATGCGATTTTTATAAAAAAGGGCCGTCCAAAATATGACATGCCCTTTTCGATCTTTCAATGGATGTTCCGGTTAATCCTTGCGATACATGGTCACAAAGGGGACCAACGCCATCTCGCGCGACAGCTTGATGGCCTTGCTCAACGACTTTTGGTGTCTCATGCAGACACCCGAATAGTAGCGGGCCTTGATCCGCTTGAATCCATCGATGAAGAATCGGAGTGTCTTGAGATCCTTGTAATCGATGTGGTCGATTTGGTTGGTGCAGAAGGTACAGCGGCGTTTGCCGACCGGATGCTTTTGGTTGGTGGAGAATATTGTTGTTGCCATATGTTTAGCATTTAACATTTTACATTTAACATTTTACATTGAATGAAAAATGTAAAATGTTAAATGGATAAATAAAATTATAGTTTCAAGTCGGAGTCGCCGATGATCGCGTCGAGCTTTTTGTCCAGATCCACGGCATTGGCCTCCTTGCCCTTGTCCTCGACATGCTCCTCCTTGGGCTTGGTTACGGGACCGGAATGCTTGACGCTTGTGTTGGCCATGCTGTGCATGGGCTTCTTGTTGTAGAATTCCTTCTTTTTCGGCTCCTCTTTCACGTACGTGAGGTCGAATTTGGTGTACACATGACCCGCCGGAAGTTTGATCACCAGGGAACGCACCATTTCCTTGTCGATGCGAAGGGTGGCCTTGATCTCCTTTATAAAGCGGGCAGGAATTTCGGCGTTGTACACCATGTAAATACCCTCATCCTTTTTTTTGATGCGGTAGGCGAGCGCCCGCTTTCCCCAAAGATCCCTCTGGGTGATTTTGGCGCCACCCTTTTCAAGCATCTCCTCGAACTCCTCGAGTTTCTTTTTCACTTCGGACTCCCGAAGCTCGGGATTCAAAATAAGCATCAGCTCATAGAGGCTGACATCGGACTCGGCCCCTTGCGGGACATTTGCTTTCGTCATATGGGTTAATCTTTATGGACTAAACTCCGAACCACTCCAGTGCACCACTCACTACGTTCGGGTACACCGTTCGGGTTCAGAGGCGCTCTGCACCACGAAGGGCACAGAGAAAGATTGCGGGTTTATTTTACGGCTTTTTTTGTCTTTTGCAAGGCTAATTTTCACCCCCCTTTATTTTGTGAGTTTTTTGAGCCCCTGCCACCATTCATTTGAATGTGTTTCCTGCAATGCCTTGATCAGTTTTTTTGCCGAATCCGTCCTGAGCGCGTTCGATACATTTTTGATCCAATCCTGGGCAAAATGACGACCCTCCTCCGTGTATTTTTTGGCCATTAGGGCCATGTCCAAAAGATCCGCGTCTTTTGCGATCACCCCAGCCTCGGTCGAGCGGTTTTCTGTCTCTGTCCAAAGGGAAAGGATTTCCCTGCCGATTTCACCCAACGGCTCCGTTTGCTCATGGGCCGCCCGCTCCTCGTCTGAGGTCACATATCGGTTGGCCACCTTATGAATGTCGCCCACTCGGGTTTCGGCCATGTCATGGAAGACCGCCATGGCGCAGACGCGGTAGGGGTCTGGATGTTTTTCCATCTTGGCCAGCACAAAGGCGATTTGGGCCGCGCAAAGCGAATGCTCCGCAATGCTCTCGGGATGTTCCACCCCGATCATCCGCCAACCCTCGTGTTTCACATGGCGCATGTGGGACATCTCATAGAGAAACTTGACAATGTTTTTTTCCATAACGACTAAAAACTAAGGACTAAGACAAAGCTATTTTCTGCTATATTGGGACCATGGGCAACCCGAAACATAAATCGATGGGCAAGAATGCGAAGGCGCAAGCGATCGCCAAGATCCTCGATCGATTGTTTCCCGAGGTGCCGATTCCCCTGAAACATCGGGATCCGTTCACCCTGCTTGTGGCTGTCATGCTTTCGGGCCAATCCACGGACAAAATGGTGAACAAGGTGACCCCTGCGCTTTTCGCCAAGGCCGACACGCCCCAAAAGATGGCCCGATTGTCTGTCGCCGAGATTCGGGCGATCATAAAGCCTTGTGGCTTGTCACCCGCCAAGTCCAAACACATTCGTGCTATGTCCCAAATTCTCGTGGATCGTTTTGACAGTCGGGTTCCGCAGACTTTTGAGGAATTGGAATCGCTCCCCGGCGTTGGACACAAAACCGCCTCGGTCGTGATGTCGCAGGCGTTCGAGAAGCCCGCCTTTCCCGTGGACACCCATATCCACCGTCTCGCGCATCGGTGGGGTTTGAGCAATGGACGATCCGTGATCCAAACCGAGCGCGACCTGAAACGACTGTTTCCCGAGAAGCTGTGGAACAAATTGCACCTCCAGATGATCTATTTCGGGCGGAAATACTGCCCTGCACGGGGGCATGATGAAAAGAAATGTCCGATTTGCAGCCGAGTTTGTATACCGTAGGCGGATCCGCCATCGGCGGACTTGTCCGACCACGGGTTGGAAGTGTATTTTATTTTGGCTAACCAACCGAATGACCTTTTTAGACGCCCTAAACAAAGAGCAGCGCGAGGCGGCCGAGACCCTGATTGGGCCGCTTTTGATTGTGGCGGGGGCAGGGAGCGGGAAGACGAGGGCCCTCACGACCCGCATCGCCAACTTGATCGCCACGGGCGCGGCCAGGCCGTGGCAGATTCTGGCGGTCACGTTCACCAACAAGGCGGCCAAGGAGATGAAAATCCGTGTCGATCGACTTTTGGAAAAACATTTCCCGGGGCATGACCCCAAGCATACGCCGACCATCGGCACGTTCCATTCCATCTGCGCGCGGATCCTGCGGTTCCATCCCGAGCTGATTGGCCGCGAAAAGTCGTTCGTGATCTACGACGACATGGATTCGGAAAGCCTGATCAAGCGGGTCATGAAAGAGAAGATGCTCGATGACGACCGCATCAAGCCCCGGGCGGTGCTGGGCGCCATCTCGAATGCCAAGAATCGGCTGAAGAGCCCGCAGCAGCTTAGGCTCACGGCCTCGCGCGCGTTCGACAAGACCGTCGCCGATTTGTACATTGAATACGAAAAGCATTTGAAACAGAACAACGCGCTCGATTTCGACGATTTGCTGCTGGCCACGGTGCGCCTGTTCCAGGAAAACCCGGAGGTGCTGGACCATTACCAGGAGAAGTGGCGGTTCATCAGCGTGGACGAGTACCAGGACACCAACCATGTGCAGTACGTGCTCACCAAGCTCCTCGCCTCCAAGTACCGAAACCTTTGCGTGATCGGAGACAGCGACCAGTCCATCTACGGCTTCCGCGGGGCGGACATCCGCAATATTTTGGATTTCGAGAAGGATTACCCCGAGGCCAAGCTGATCAAATTGGAGCAAAACTACCGTTCCACTCAAACTATTTTGGATGCGGCGGATTCGATCATCGAGAAGAACAAGGAGCGAAAATCGAAGAAAATGTGGACGGAACAGAAAGGCGGCGACCTTGTCCAAATTTGGCATCTCCCTTCGGAATACGAGGAATCCGAGCGGATCGCCACGGAGATCGGACGCCTGCGCCGCGAGGAGGAGGCCGCGCTGAACGACATCGTGATCCTATACCGCACCAATGCCCAGTCGCGCGTTTTGGAAGAGTCGCTATTGAAGGCGGGCCTTCCGTACAAGGTGATCGGCGGCGTGCGTTTCTACGCCCGCAAGGAGGTGAAGGACATCTTGGCCTATCTGCGGATCATCTTGAACCCAAACGACACCGATTCCCTGCTCCGGATCATCAATGTCCCCTCGCGCAAGATCGGCGGAACCACGATCCACAAACTGCAGGAGTTCGCCGTGGGTCGGTCGCTCACGCTCGGCGAGGTGATGAAACACATCGAGATGGTCACCGAACTCCCCGAAAGCACGCGCGAGCGGCTTTCCAAATTCTGGGCCCATGTGGAAAACTGGAAAGCGGAGGCCCAGCGGATTCCCGTGTCCGAGCTTGCCCAGCGGATCATCAAGGATGTCGGTTATGAGGTTTTTTTGAAAGACGGCACCGAGGAAGGGGAGATGCGCTACGAGAATATTTTGGAATTGGTCTCGGTTGCCTCGAAGTACGATGGGCTGGAACCTGCGGTTTCGTTGGTCTCGTTTTTGGAGGAGGTGGCGCTGGTGGCGGAAACCGACAAGCTGATGCACGAGGAGGACGCCATCACGCTGATGACCCTGCATTCCGTGAAAGGGCTCGAATATGCCTATGTTTTTATCGCGGGGTGCGAGGAAAACTTGTTCCCGCACAGCCGCACTTTATACAACCCCGAGGAGTTGGAGGAGGAACGGCGACTCATGTACGTGGGCGTGACGCGCGCCATGGAGCGTCTGTACTTGGTCGCGGCCAAGCAGCGGCAGATTTTCGGCGAATACCAGCACAATCCCATTTCCCGTTTCGTTCACGATATCCCCGAGCATTTGACGGAACGGGAAGGAATAGCAAAAGATTTCAGATTTCAGATTTCAGATTCGAGATTTGAAAATGAGCATGACCAGCGGCCGAAGGAAGAAATTTTGGAGCGGCTCACCGCGGAACAGAAATTCAAAGACGGAGACCGGGTTCGGCACACGTCGTTCGGGGAGGGGATTGTGGTGGAGCGGCGCGGAGACCTCGTGACCATCGCGTTCAAGGACAAGCTGTGGGGCATCAAGAAATTTGCTGCCAACATCGCGCCACTGGAGAAAATTGGATAATCTTTTTTTAATCTTAGCCCCCTTTTTGGTGGATTTTTTAAAATTGACAATTTTACAAAAAGTTGTATAATTTACATATCGTTTTGGTCTTAAACATCAACGTTTGCCGTGGTCCCGCCCAAGCGCGGAGGCCACGCAACCTTTCTTAAGGAGGAAGGCAATGAAGGCTCAATTTTTGGTGCTGGTTTCGATTTCCATGGTTTCGTTTTTCGCGCAGGCCGAGGAGGCCGCGCCGGTTCCTCCGGAGCCTGAGGTCAGCGAAACGGTCGAGGCGAAACCCTCACTCCCCGAGTTCATTCTCGAGAAAGAGGGGTTCTACTCCGTCTCCGCAGGCTACCTGCAGCTTCCGACCCCGTCGGACGCGGCCCATCTGGCCCAGATCGACCTGAACTACCTCTGGGTCGACCAAGGCCTTGCCCAGCTCTATCAGCTCCGCCTGGGGCTGAATGGCAAAAGCCAGGCCCTGGCCATCGGCTACGGACTCGGCTTCGGTCGCCGACAGGGCGACATCCACGTTGGCCTTTTGGTCAATTTGGGTTACGCCCACCTGTGGGATGGCACGGATCAGCAGGACCTGCACGGTATGGTTCTCGGCGTGAGTCCCATTGTGATGGGCACCCTGTGGAAGAACTGGCAGTTTTTCGTTTCCGCCGGGTGGACCATGGTCCCCTTGGCCAGTCGGGAGATTCCCGATGGGCGAGGATTCGGCGGATTCAATGTCTCCATCGGAGTCGGCGCATCCGTCGACTAAATCTCCGCCTTCCTCCTCTGCCAAAACGAAAACCCCACAGTTTGCCTGAAAGCGGCTGTGGGGTTTTCTCGTGCGTTCACAATTCGTTGATATGCCTCTTTTTATAATTTGGATTTTTATGTCAAACCGAAGATAATTTTTAAACTGAAAAACTGAAAATTTTTAAATAAACTTGTGAATTTTTAATTTTAAAACAGGTTTAAAAATTACTTAATCGAGAGTGTATGTTAAGATTAAAGTCGTAATCCCTTTCCCCATGTCCAAAGTCCAGGAACTCAAAGACCTCCTTCAATTCTATGGCCTTTACGCCAATCGGAGTCTTGGCCAAAATTTTTTGGTCACGGAATCCGTGTACGACAAGATTCTTGGGGCCGCGGAGCTAAAATCGGACGATTCCGTGATCGAGGTGGGGCCTGGAACAGGTTTTTTGACTGAAAAGCTTGTGGAAAAGGCCAAAAAAATCATTGCCGTGGAATACGACGCCGGCATGGTCCGTCTCCTTAAGGAACGCATGGCCTATGCCAAAAACCTCACCATTGTTCATTCCGACATCCTCAAGTTCTGGATTCAGGATTCAGGAGTCAGGAATCAGCAGTACAAAGTGGTCGCGAATATTCCGTATTACATCACCTCGCCTCTTATCAAACTCTTTTTGCAATCCTCCGCCAGAGGGGGAAGCGCTTCTGGCGGAGATTGCCGGCCGACCCTCATGGTTTTGCTGGTGCAAAAGGAGGTCGCGGAAAAGGTGTGCGGGCTCACGGGCAAGAGCGTCATCACCCTGGAAACCCAGCTTTTCGGCGAACCCAAGATCATCGCCACGGTTCCGCCGGGCTGCTTTTGGCCCGAACCCAAAGTGGATTCCGCGATCCTCCAGATCAAGGTCTACCCCAAGCCCCTGGTTCCCGAAAAGGATGTCCAGGATTTCATTCGCCTGATCAAATTCGGTTTCAACCAACGGCGCAAAAAGCTTTCGAACGCCTTGGAGGCGGGCTTGCGGATTGATGTTGGTATCATCCGGGACGCCATGACAAAGGCCAAGATCGACCTTGGGATCCGCGCGGAGAATTTGGAGATCGGGGATTGGCTGCGGTTGCTGAAAGCATTGCCCCGTTCGGCAAGCCAGGAACCAAAATCAGGAAAATCAAAAGTATTGACAAAACTTAAAAAGTAATTATAATATATACAATTAATCTTTAATTGCCCCTTCCCGAGACCATTTTGAATGGCGGGAAGGGTTTTTAAAACCATCGGGCTCCTGGTCGGATTCCTAGCGGGTGTCCTGGGGTATCTTGTCATCCAATTCCCCCTTTGGGTTTTTGGCTTATTGTTGTCGGGTTCGATTTTAGCCTATCCAATATTTAGGCATTCGAAATTTGGCGTCCTGTTTTTGTTGATCGCTGGTTTGGCACTGGGGTTCGGGCGCGCGCGGCTTGCCGAGCACCTGACAACCCCTGACCGAATCGATTATTACAATGGCCAAACAGTCCAATTCGAGGGCGTTGTCAGTGAGGTCGATGTGAGGCGCGAACAGGCGAAATACACAATTTCCGTGGGCGCTCCGATAGGCGCTCCCGTGGAGGCTCCAATGGGGGAAAATACCAATACAAATTCCAACGGGAGCCCCAATCAGACATCAATCGGAGCTCCAATAGGAGACTCAACGGGAGCCCTAATTGGATTGAAAGGGGATGTGCTAATTACACTCGACAAATATCCGCAATTCCTAACGGGCGACCGGATACGGTTGTATGGAAAATTGGAGGCGCCTGGGGAATTCGACGGGTTTTCATACGACCACTACCTGAGCCGATTCGGGATTTATTCCGTCATGTACCGGCCAAAGGCCACCTTGGTAAGATCGGGCGAGGGAAGCCTGTTTTGGCGCCTGATGGCCTTTTCGAGAGACGGTTTTCTGAATCGGATCAACCGCCTTTTCCCAGAACCCCAAGCCAGTTTCATGGCGGGCCTGCTTGTGGGGGCCCGAAAGGGGATCCCGCCGGATTTGACGGAGCGGTTTAACACCACGGGCCTGTCGCACATCGTGGCGATCAGCGGGTTCAACATCACCATCATCCTCGCTTTTGTTTTGTGGGCCCTAAAAGGCCTGCCACGGAAAACGGGATTTTGGGTGGCGATCGGCGCCGTGGACCTTTTCACGCTGTTTGTAGGGGCGAGCCCATCGGTCACTCGCTCCGCGATCATGGGAATTTTGGGGCTTATGGCCCTGCACCATGGTCGGCAAAGCAATCTCCACCTCACGGTGCTTTACACCGCCTTTTTCATGACCTTATGGAACCCCAAGATTCTTTGGTGGGACGTGGGGTTTCAGCTTTCGTTCGCGGCGGTCCTGGGCCTGATTTACGTTTCGCCCCTTTTCAAGCACTGGCTTGAGCGCCTCCCCGAGGCCTTTGGGATCCGGGAGGCGATCCAAATGACGCTTTCCGCCCAAGTTATGGCGTTTCCCATCATTGCTTTCCACTTTGGCCGTTTTTCCCTCATCGCCCCGCTGGCCAATTTGCTTGTCGCCTTTGCCATTCCCCCCGCCATGTTGCTCGGTTTTTTGGCTATTGTGGGCTCCCTTTTTCTTTCCTCGCTCGGGCTAGGCCTCGCCTACGTCGCCTCCGGGGTTCTGTCCTATATCCTCAAAGTCGTGGATGTTTTGGCTGAAGTT
Organism: uncultured Candidatus Peribacteria bacterium; assembly: GCA_964623015.1. Taxonomy (GTDB): domain Bacteria; phylum Patescibacteriota; class Gracilibacteria; order UM-FILTER-43-11; family UM-FILTER-43-11; genus FEN-1329. The sequence goes on along the minus strand of CAZURX010000008.1, from coordinate 4,703 downwards.
CCCTTTGCCAGTTTGGCCATGCCGACCCTTGGGGTTTGGTTTGTTTTTGGCTATTACACCCTTTTGATCCTGGGTCTTGTCCTTATTTTTCTGAAGCGCTCGAAACAGCAGTCCCAAACGATGAAAATGGTCAAAGACACTATATATTGACTAAAATAATAATATATGTTAGAATCACATCCATTTTTATGGCCACAAGCGGGATTTTCCGACTTTTGGACACTGGTGCTTGAATTTTTTTCGTCATGCCAAATCCGAAGGAAAATCAGAGTGAAATATTGCCTTTGCATTCCGAAGTGAATGTCGGAGGCAGTGAACGTGACCAACTCAGAATGGCCGATGTTTTACATTCTGCTCACCTAACACCTTTTTTTGACGATCTTCCCGCCGAACAGAAGCTTTTTCCCGAGATCCCATTCAAGAATTCGGAACTTCGTGCGCTTTTTAGGCAGCTTAGACATTTGCGCAAGACCCATACCGATTTGATCTCACCTCCTGTCTCAGCAAGGGATCATTTGGCCGCTTTGCCCGGACGCTTTTCCTCAATGGCGAAGATTAACCACTATCTTCCAGGGCATGCGAGGCTTGCGCTGATTCGGCATTTCAACCAGCTCAAAACAGAGCCTCATGCCATTCTTGAGTTGATTTCCGCCATCAAAGAAGAAATTCTTCAAATCGGCCAAACCGGAAGCCTGCCCCAGAGGGATGAACTCCAGATTTTTCTTGATGGGATCCATTTTTTATCCCGTTTTCATGCCGAGGGCGAAAAATTGGAAACATCCCTGTTTCCATTGAACTTGCTTTTCAATGACTGGAAAGCCAGCTTCTTCAATATTCCGAATGGGAAGCCGCCCGCTTTTCCCCAAGGGTCCATAATGGGCGAGTTTTTAGTTTTTTCGTTGGCATTGGCCCTTCGGGACAAGGAAAAATATGGGCTTCGCGTAGCGACAACGCTTTTAAAAATTTTAAAAGAAACGGCGAACCCCGATGTCCCCGATATTGATTTCTACATCAGGGAATATATGAATCTCTGCGCGGCAAACGATGGCGTTGTCTACGACTATAGCGAGCCTTCAAGAATGTGGTTGCCGAAAAAGGCTCAAGCCGACCAAGCCGACCACCTTGCGCCGACAAGCCTTGCCACGCCTCATTTGGTCGAAGCCGAAGCCAAAGGAGTCTCCGATGCCTACTTACTTGCAAAACAAATTCTTGGTGACCGAATGATTTCGATTTTGGATCGGTTGTTTTATATAAAAAAGACCAAGGACGCGGCTTGGGTTGATACAATCTTCTCCAGAATCACCCCTGAGGGTTTTTACAAGAACCACCTGGGCAATGGCTACGGATTCGCCACTTTCATGGAATGGGTTGAATCCCAATCGAGAAATGCCCCGATGTCCCCGTTGGTCTTTAGAATGTACCTTTCCTATTTGTCCCTCAATTTAAATCGGCTCAAGCGGGGCATTGTCGAATTTTTATATCAGTTCAACGGAGAGGCCGAAAGCCCCGATTTCGCATGTGATCTTGGGCGATTGACGACCACAGACCGCCTTGCGGTCAGCGACGTTTTAACAAGCGAAACCGAACTCGACAAGGTATCACTTGGGGATTATTTGATGGCCTTCTATTCTGTGGATCCCGAATCCAGCGTGGCCAAACCTTGGATTGAAAATTTGAAAAAAATCAGCCCTTTCAACGTGCCGACTATCCGATCCTCGATTCGGAGCGAGAAGAGCACCCCCTTGCTGGCCTTGGGCACGGAAAATGTCCTTATGGATATTTTGGACGGGAAAAGGGATTGGGTCGACATCATTTTTCACGATGTGCTGAGAATCGTCCTTGCGCAACAAGACAGCCCCAATTGCACCCTTCATGAGACCATTCAGAATTTGGAGCCCAGCAAAATGGCGTTTGAGCGATTTAACAGAAACAAGGAAATAAGTGTCTCCCGCGAACATGCGATTCTTGAAATCGGGCGGGAATACGGGGATGAGCTTGAGGCAATTTTTAAGGAAAATCCGGGCTTGAGATTTGTTTACAACGATGCCCAGTTCAAGGAAACCTACAAATCGACCCAGATTCCCGCCAATTCCAACTTTCTCTCGACGAATTTCGATTTGGCCCAAATCGGACTGACCGATACGACATGTCCCAAAAAAGCATTGGAGTACATGGCCAGCCGAAATCTGAAACCCATTGCCGAGATGCATGAGGGGGAAACCCCGGATACTTCAGACGAATTTGTCAGTTGTTGGGACTATTGCACTCGAAAATTTTTGTCCGCCTCGGGCTTTGCTTGGGCCTTCAAGAAAGAAAATTTTCATCTCACCGAAAGCGGTACGGAAGCATTTGAGCTGCTCTCACGCTCTATGGGGCCCAACGACACCCTTTTGGTCACCTCAGAAGAATATGAGCCGTTGTACACGACCGAGGACTTTGAGGCAAAGAAGATGAAAATTGAAAGGCTTGGCCAATTGGGAACAAGGAGTCCGGAGGAATTCCAGGCGGAGATCGAGTCGAAAATCAAGGCGTGCCAATCCAAGCGAGTTTTTATGCTGGTCAGCGATGTCACAAGGCGGGGCACCCTTCACCCGCTTGAGGCTTTTCAGAAAGCAAGGGACGCCATGAGAAAACAGCGCAAAGACCAGGAGGTTTATTTGATTGTTGATGGTTGCCAATCCTTTTGCAGGGTCCGCCCCAATTTGCCCAAAGGCAGTGTTGACGCCTATTTTCTATCCACCTTCAAGGCCGCGGATATCGGTCGCGGAGGCGCCTTGATGCTTTCTGAGGCGTTTGCCCGCCAATGCGGCACGATCAAGCCAAAAGACGGTGGAAAAGACATCACAAGACTGGTTCAAATGACTGCCTCCGTCGAACCCACCGCCGTTGGATTCCAGGATGGGGAACTTTCCTACAACGATCGAATCCTGCGAATTAATATCCTTTCCGCGCAGTTCGCCCGAATCGTCCAAATGATCAATCGCAGGCACAAGGGGCGTATTGAGATTTTGTTTCCCAAGAATTCCCTTGATTTGGAGGGGAACCCGATTCCCGAACAAATGACTGGAATTTTTGAGTGCAGGATCAAGGGGTGTGCTCGCGCGGATGTGTCTGAATGCGCAAAGCAATATGGAATCCATATCGCAGCGAAATATGACGATCCCACCAGCCCAGATACCTTTAGGGTCTCGTTTCATCCGCGCATGGGGCCCGACGCCCTGAAGCTATTGGCCTATGTGCTGGAGCACTGCAAGCCGGGCCAGAAATAGGCCGGCGAGCCATCAATTTTACGTATTGGGCAGCTTTTTTGTCAGTATCGTCGCACATTAAAGCGTGAAACGCATAATTTCCAACTGTTCCTCGAAGACTTCTCTCGGCGTACGGTATTTTAAGGTTCGACGTGGGCAATTATTCAGCCACTCCACGGCATAATCAATCTCCTTTTGCGTCACCCGTGAGAAGTCGGTCCCCTTTGGGAAGAATCTCCTCAGCTCCCTGTTCATCCATTCGTTGAGGCCCCTGTCGCACGACTTGTAGGGTCTGGCGCAGTAGACCGCTATCCCGAGCGCCTCGGTTATCTCCCCGTGCTTGCAGATCTCCTTGCCGTTGTCATGCGTCATCGTCTTTCTCATGCCTTCCGGCAGTTTTCCGAGGGCGTCCCTCGAGGCGCGCACCATCTCGTCCGCCGACGGGGATTCCACTTTTATGGCCTGAAAGTACATCGAGAGCCTTTCGGCGAATGTGGCCACCGCCCCCGCCCCCTTCCGAGAGCTGACCACCAGATCGGTTTCCCAGTCGCCGCACCGCTCTTTCCTGTCCACGGCATCGGGCCGCTCCTCGATGCCTTTCCTGCCGGGTATGCGGTTGACGCCTTTCCCGAAGCCTATCCATTTGAATCTCTCCCCTTGGTAGCGCAGGCATTTGTATAGGCTTCCGCCATCCCCCTTGTCCCTCTCGACATAATCGTAGATAGCCTGGTGGCTGACACAGGCGAGGCCGTCGGCCCTTCTCCTGCCCGAGATCTGGTCGGGGGACCTGCCGTCCCTGAGTTCGGCCAGCACGTGGCCGAGCAGCTCCGGGTCGTCATGCCAGCGGGGCAGGCCGTCGTAGGCGTGGGTCCGGCGGTCACGCGCCTTGCGGTCCGCGGTGGCGGCGGTATACCTGCCTTGGGCCGGGGAACTGTTTCGCGCGAGCTCGCGACTCACGGTCGGCTGGGAGCAGCCGGCGATGTCCGCCATCTCCTGCTGGGTGTGGCCGGCGCGCTTCAGGGCCTGCAGCTGGTCGCGCTGCGATAGTGTAAAATGATGCATGCGGTATGGGGTGAGAAAGTAATGCGTCTTTCCTCATACCGTACTTCGAGAGGGCCGATCAAGGGCTTCTGGATTTTATGCGTTTCAGTTTTGAATTTGCGTGTATTATATTTGACAAATAAATAAAATTATACTTTAATATTTATCATTTTTTAAACCCTTTTCCATGGCCTCCACCCTTTCCAGCCTTGAATCATTTGAGGATCATCGCCCCCCTGTTTTTGATGATGTGATTCCCCAAACGATCGCCAGGCCCCCGGTTTCCAACCAACTTAAAGAGTACGAATCGGAAAGCGTTCAAAAGACGCTGGACAACTCCTACGTCCCGAAGCCGATTTTGGAGGCCCGAAAATTCCAGGACGATTGGCTCATTGAACGGTTTAAGGGGCAAGG
>CAZURX010000007.1:0-20791 GCA_964623015.1 uncultured Candidatus Peribacteria bacterium | reverse complement strand
TACCGTGCCCTGTGTTTTGTGTTTCCTTCCCTATTCGAGGGGTTTGGGATTCCCCTGCTCGAAGCCATGGCCGCCAAACTGCCCATCATCGCGTCCAAAATTCCATCCTCATGGGAGATGGCCAAGGACAACGCGCTCTTTTTCGACCCACAGGACACCGAAATGTTGGCCAAGTTGATGGAAAAGGTGGCCAAGGAGGAAGGCTTCCGCCTCATGATGGTCCAAAACCACCCCAAAACACTGGAAAAATATTCGTGGAAGCGGTGCGCGGAGGAGACGATGAGGGTGCTGACCCCCTAGCCCCCCTTAAACAAGGGGGAAATGTTTGTGTTTGTTTTTTTGGTCCAATTTGCTATCCAAAATTGGCAGAAGATAGATTTATTATATATTTTGATATAATATTGACATTTTGTATATTATAAAGTAATATATCCACAAAGTTTCCCCGCCCGGTATTAGAGCCTAATATCGCGGTTTTATGAAAAAACTGATTTTCACAACGGTCATCCTCCTTGTCGGTGCGACAGGCGTTTTCGCCAAGGGCGTGGACCCCGAGGAGAAGGTCGAGTACTACCTTTACGACCACCTGGGCGGCGTGGACGCGGTGATGGACGAACAGGGGAACGTGGTGGAACGACGCGACTACCTGCCCTACGGAGAAGAGAGGGTGCGAGTCCCAAGTGCGGAAAATGGCGAGCGGCACGGCTTCACGGGGAAGGAGCTGGACGGCGAGTCCGGCCTCTACTACTATGGGGCCAGGCACTACGATCCGGCCCTCGGCCGCTTCGCGAGCCTTGATCCTTTAACCCTTGGCGAGAGCGCAAAGCCGCTCCAGTCGGTCTTGTCGAACCCGCAAATTTTGAATGGGTACAGCTACGCGCTGAACAACCCGCTCAGGTACAACGACCCGACGGGGATGATCCCGAAAAACTCCTCGCTCATCAGTAAACTGGTCAGCGTTTTCACATTCGAGGGCTTCGGATCGGGAAAAGGTTGGCTGGCCAGCAGCGCAAGGGATTTCAGCAATAACCCGAACAAAGAGACCTTCAATGTGATGGCGAATCGGGGGGTCGAAGCAGTGAGCCGATTTTTAAGATCTCCCGCTTCATTAGCGGATGAGACTTGGGATCAAAAAACAAACGAAAGGATACAGACGCTTGATTGTCGACTACAAATACCCGCGACCGATTATATTAATCAGGTCGAATCTGAGGAAAAATCCCAATTGCGCATAACAGATGCCCTTCGTACATTCGAGGAACAGGATGAAATATATGCCCAAGGAAGGACCAAGCCTGGCCCTGTCGTCACCTTTGCAAAAGGGGGCGAAAGTTTCCATAACTATGGCCTTGCCTTCGATGCCGTTGAAATGGTTGGTGGCAAAGTGTCTTATAGTCGATTCAATAACAGGACCACAACCATAGCCAAAAACTTGGGCTTTGAATGGGGAGGCGATTGGCCAAGTCCAAAAACAGACAATCCTCATTTTCAAATGACGTTCGGGCAAACGATAGAGAAACCTCTTGGTAAAGCGAAAAAATAATAATACCATCTGCTTATGAGAAATAGTAACAGCCTAAAAAAAATCGGGTTTGCAATAGCCTTTTTGATGACAATGGTGTCATTGGGCGGCTGCCAAAAAAGCGAGCCTAAGCTAAATCAGGAAACAGAGCCTGCCAAGGCTGAACCAATGGCCAGCCTAAGCCCTTATGAAAGAAAGGAGGCCGATGATTACTCAAATAATGTTGATGAAAACCAAGAATCATATAAAAAATGCGAAAACGCAATTCTTGGCCTAACGACGGAAGGAGTCTCGGTGGTCTCGTACTTCAGTGACGATGGTCTGGTGAAATTGGAAATTGGGTATTTCGGCGAGATGGGCAAATTCGAGGAGGTTGAATATCTGAAAAAAGGCAAAACGGTCCTCATAAGAGACTTGGACACCAATTATAATGTCCCAATTTATGAGGAAGGATCCAGGGTAGAATCTGAAATCCCAAGCAAAATATACTTCAAAGATCAGAAAATAGTGGCTTGGGTCAGGAATGGAACAACAATCGACCCGAGTTCGGAAGATTTCATTGCCAGGGAGAAGCAATGGAATGATGAAATGGAAGAGCTCAAAATAAAAGAGAGGATAAGTGCTGCGGACTGCAAATTGGATAATGAATAAATCGGGGGGGTCCTTGCCCCCCTCAACCATAGAGGCTATATTCAGCGTGCCTTCCCACCCCATTGGTCTCAAAATCAGCCCACTTTGAAACAAGGAAACGATTGTCTCTGATAAAGTGTTGACAAATTAGCCATAAATGTTGTAAAATAAACATCCTTGAAAACAGGTTGTCCCATATTCGGGGAACAAGCTCCGCCTTGCCTCCCGCCATGGGGTAATCACTTATCCCATTCATGTCTCTAGCCTCCCGATCCAATCGGGGCGGCCAAGGGCTGATCCTTCACAACGAGGCTTTCCTTTCTACAAAGTAGCGAGGAACGCGGTCCGAGCGCAGATAGCCCAAGCCCAAGGTGGCGAGGGCGTAACGGAGCGAGGATGGATTCGGACAAAACGCGCGAAAGCGGGTTTCGAGGAATCCAAGCGTTCCCCTATTCAACCAACAACGTCCGCCGTGGCGATTTTCGCCCATACCCCCTCCCCCGACATTCGTCGGGGACTCCCCCTAATCTAGGGGGAGATGGGCTCGGCTCGCCCCGGCGGACGCAATTCAGCGTTCATCGGCCATTTATCAGAAAGCCAAGGTTTAAAACCTTTTTTCCCAGGAGGATCCCCATGAAACGCTTCAACAGCCTGTTGATTCCGCTTGTCCTCGCGGCCGCCTCCTGCGGCCCCGACCCGTCACCCGACCCCTGCAAGGGGGCCGCCTGCATGAACGGCTCCTGCGACCCCGACACCGGCGCCTGCGACTGCTCGACGGGCTTCGACCCGGCGAACAACTGCAGCACCTGCCTGGCCGGCCACACCGGCGCCGACTGCCATGTTGACCTCTGCCACGGGGTCGACTGCAGCGGCCACGGCACCTGCGACGCGAGCGACGGCACCTGCGATTGCGACACGGGTTTTGACCCTGCCGCCAACTGCAGCACCTGCCTGGCCGGCTTCACCGGCTCAGACTGCCACGTTGATCTCTGCTATGGGGTCAGCTGCAACAGCCACGGCACGTGCGACGCCAGCGATGGCGCCTGCGACTGCAACCCGGGCTTCGACCCGGCGAGCGACTGCGGTGCCTGCAGCTCGGGCTACCTCGGCTATCCGGCCTGCGTGGACAACCCATGCGACCCGGATCCGTGCAACGGACACTCGGTGTCCTGCGACACGGCCGACGGCGCCTGCGCCTGCGAAACGGGCTTCGACCCGGCGCAATCGTGCGGGGCCTGCCTGGCGGGGTACAAGGACTACCCGAGCTGCGTGGTCGACCTCTGCTATGGGGCCGACTGCAACAGCCACGGGGCCTGCGTACCCGCGGACGGGACCTGCTCGTGCTCTGCGGGCTTCGACCCGGCCGACGACTGCGGAAGCTGCCTCGCGGGGTACCAAAACTCCCCCACCTGCGAGGTGGACCTCTGCCACGGGGTCGACTGCAGCGGCCACGGCTCGTGCAACGCGAGCGACGGCACCTGCGACTGCGATGCGGGGTTCGACGGCGACACGTGCGACGCGTGCGCCGCGGACTACGGTCCGGCCTACCCGACCTGCGAGCCGGTGCCGACGATCTCGGATTTGGCGATCGACTGCAGCAGCACTGGGAACGATTGTGGGGCGGGTGGATTCACCTACCCTGTCTCATTTTCGTCCACAAATGCCACCAGCTGGTCCGTGTCGCTCCAAAGAGTGTCGGGGACTGGGACTGTCGGTTCCCCCGATCCAAACGGTGGGGCCATCTCGGGGTCGCCCACCACGTTCAATTACATCACAGGGGGAGATCCCCTCGATGTGATTCGAATTTAGATTACGGTATCTGGCACTGGAGGAAGCGTGAGAGACAGCATCGATGTGCCGCTCGTTTAGAATGAAGGAAGCCTCTTTGTCGAAGAGCCCCACAATCCAATCGGATATGGGGCTCTTCATCTTGTTCATACAAAATTATTGGCATCTACAGACCCTTGAATATCCGGCCAAGGGGGTTTGGGTACAGTTGAGTGGGGGTAGGGCTGGCGGAGTTGGGCCAGAATATCTCTTGTAGCATGCGGAAAGCGTTGGGCGGAGATAAGGCGCAAAAGAATTGGTTGGTGCAGTAGATGAAAGTGTCTGTCTATTTGTATTAGTATCATTCACTGTCACTGAAGGGGTTCGGCCTTGAGCTAGGCTCACACAGGCCGAGAAGTCGTCCGAGTTAGCTACAAATGATGTATCACAAGTCCCATTGGCCCCACAGTCGTTCCAGTCCCCACCAGCACAAATAAGACCAATATCTCCACAGGCGCTTGATCCACTATTAGCAAAACAGGGTTGCAAGTCTTTGCCCAACGTCCAGCACTGGCTCCCGTCGCCAACGTAGCCGCAGACCCTCACGTCGACGGAATCGACCCGCGTTCCGCCCGAATCCTTGATCTCCAGGCGGTACACGCCCTCCTGGGTCATGTTCAGCAAATGGCCGGATGTAAGGGCGTTGTCGTTCGTGTCCGCCGCGGGCTTCGAAAACAGGTTCATGGCGTAGCCCACGGGCAGTGTGGCGGGGAGCGTCGCGACCGTAAGCTCGCTGCCCTTCGCGTGGTAGAGGCCCCCGGGCAGGTCGAACTGCGGCGCCACGGGCTGCGCCACGCAATCAGCGTCGTTGAATGCGCAGCTGGTGCAGGTGAGGGTTCCCGTCCACCCCGCGCCTTTCCGCGATGCGCAGGTCTCGCCCCTCAGGTCACCCCCGTCGCATGGCTCATCGCCCTCCGCCTGGTCGTTCCCGCACGTCGCCCCGCCCTCGAGATCGCATGCGCCCCATTGGCATTCGGAGGTGCAGGTCTTTGAGTACAGGGCCGCAAGGCCGCATTCGCTGGCAGGGACCTTTTTTGACCCGGGCGGGTCGCACACCTCCGGGCCTTGCAGCGCCCCGTACCCGCAGCGCTGGATCTTGACCGTGATCGTGGCCTTTTGACTGTGGGAGTCCAACCTGTAACCCACAGGAACTGCCGGCGCGCATTGGATTTTCATGGAACCGAAGTGGGACGGCGTGTAAAGGGTGTCAGGGCCTTCGGCGGTCAAAATTCCTCCCGCGGAGTTGGTCGGCGGAGGAGCAAGGCTGAAGGCGCAAGAAATCATCGGACCTGTGGGCGACTGAACATAGTTGTCCCACCGAATCACCCCGACGCGGTAGCCGCCGCTGATATTTAGGGGGCTAACCGATGCCCAGTCAGAAACATACAAAGAATCTTGGTCGACCGCATCCGACCCTTTGAAAAATGAAATACCCTGAATGACGCTTTGTCTCGTCACCGTCACCGCCTTTGTATCATTCGAGACAAGGTCTCCCAGCCTTAAACCGTCTATCTTTTTTCGGATAGAAAGAGTGACAGTATTGTTTATGGGGACACCAAGGGGCAAATCCACAAACGTAACTGTCGCCTCATAGGGTTTTGTCGTATCGGTTATTGTGGCACCGGACCATTGGTAAGTGTAATCATCGAGGTGGTCGGGCTGGTCGGCAACAAGATCAAGATTTAGGCTGGCCGCTGATGTTGTCACTATCACTTCTCCCGATACCCCACCTGTCGCAACCGTTGCCAAGGGGTCGTTCGTGGACACGCCAAAATTGGCGGAGGGGACCGAAGAGATAGTGAACGTGGCCAGTTTGGTTTCAATGTCTCCAATATAATTATTGCTTGAATCATATCCCCTGATTGTGACGTACCATTGATAATTGCCAGGATCCAGATTGTCTTTTACAGGGAATTGGTTTGTCGGATAGTCTTCATAAGTAGGCGGAAGCATTATCCAATCCCCACCCTCAATACTTTGATAACTAAGCGAAAAACGATAGTCCACATTTGTTGGAAGATTTCCGGCAAGCCAATTGAACGTGGCCTTCCATTTGCCCGTTGTGGTGCCAGGCTCAATCACAGGCCGCAACAAATTTAGTTGGGTTGTCGCTTCCACCACTTTTACCATTTTGGTTTGGGTTTCGGTGGTGCCATCGGTTTTGGTCACGGTCGCGGTTATCGTGCAGTCGCCAATGCCCGCAATCTGAATGGACATTTCCATTGCGGGGCAGTTTTGTACGGTGTCGGGATCGGAAACAGAATAGGCGCATACGGAGGTGGGACCCACTGAGACAGAAGGGATACTTTCGGATGGGCAAACAATTCCAACGGGGAAAGACTGAGGATCAATGATGCCTGTACGATAGGAAACCAAATCCGGTGCCCTGAGCGCGAACCCTGTCTCTAATGGAACTAAGTTTGGGTAAATGGATCTTTCATTCATCACAATTCCCTCCCTTAGGGGCGGGATGGGGGCTAAAGCCGATGCACGGACAACTTTACCATCCACCACATATTCGAATCTAAGAAAAAGCGAATTGACACTGCCCACTGGAATGTCGATGGTGTAAGGGCCTGCCTGTTCCTCGGCAATGTTTAAAGGTTTCGGGGATGTCAGCAGTTGATAGGGGAATCTTGTTAGGGCATTTGTGGGATCAATCGGTTGATAGACAGCCAATCGATTCGCTTGCACACGATGCATTTGCTCCGGTTCAGTTATGTTAAGCCTCGAATTTGTCATATTCGCGAAGAAATTCACATTTCGGACAGTGACTGTGACTAGACCACTAACACTGGATGGGGCTATGGATAAAATGTGTGGCTGATTGTTTTCGGTCAAGGGGATGATTTCATAATATTTTTCATATTTAGTTGTGTCGGGATCTATTGGAACAAACGAAGGATCCCCTTCATTGACGGGGGCGGGTTTGGCCAATATTTCATTTGCCGTGGCGTTGGCCGTCAAATTTAGTTCCGCTCGTGTCTTTCGCCACACCCTACCTTTTTTAAGGGTTACATTGCCATCTTTGTCTACGCCAAATTCCGTGCCCCGCACACCCGCGATGGCGCCCGTGGTCTCGACCCGGAACTCGGAAGCCGAAGCCAGGCGCGCCACCTTGTTCCAGATCTTGCCCTTGGTTAGGTTCATCAAGATTTTCGTGATGGTACCCGTCTTGTCGTTTTTGTCGGTTCTTAGGCTTTTGAGGTCCAATACGCTGATGGGATCAATGTGGGTCACCGAGCCATCGGAAAAATAGATGTCGACCTCGCCACCGCCTTCGGTTGAAATGATCTGGCCTTCACGCACCACCATCTGGTTGACTGCAATGTCTCCATCCACCGTCACAGTTCCCTGCACGTTGTCCAAGGTTCCCGTAAGGGCCAAATGGTCCGAGGGATAGGGGAGGTTGGTCTCACGATCGATGACAAAATTGGGGCCGTCGTAGGCGCGGATGAGGCTTGGCAACTGGAATCCCTTGGCCAGGTTCTCCACGGTTCGGGCCTCGAACGATCCGCTGTCCACCTCGTAGATTCCCGCCACTTGGTAGAATTTGCCATCCTTGGAAACGCCATACACATAGCGGCTGCCCGTGCGCGGGTCCGTGGGCACCTCGCGCAAATAGCGCTTGGTGAGGAGGCTGTTGTCGATCATCCCCTGGATAAAAGACCGATTGTCATCCTCGCAATCGGCATAGGTGGCATCGCTGTAGAAGCAAAGCACATTCTGGTTGTCCTCCGATGTGGGGATCGGAAAAAGCCCCTGATGGTCGCGACGGTAGTCTTCCAGCGCGTTGGCGATGGCCACCAAATCGTCCAGCATCTTCTCGTTCATGGTCCGCATTTTGGTGCGTTGGACCGCCACAAAGGAGACCACGCCAAGCACCCCCACGATCACAATGACAATGAGAAGTTCAACTAGGGAAAAACCAACTTTATTAAGACGATTAAGACTTTTGGGACGATTAAGACTATTGCGAGAACTCAAAAGCGCGGATTTCCCCTTTTGGCGCCCATCCGCTTTTTCATTTATTTTATTTCTATGACTGAAAAAAAACATTTTTATTTTTTTACGATGAAAATATTTTCTCAGATTGGGAGGGAAAAGTAAAACGAAAATCTCCCTGCCTCCCTCTTTATCAAGAGGGACCCCCCCCTTCTTATCTATTTGACTATCATGAAAGTCAAATAGTACCCCCTTGACAAAGGGGGATTGGGGGATTTAAAAAAACAAAAACATTCCCCCTCTGGTTTAGAGGGGGGTAGGGGGAGTCTGCTGATAGATTACAGATAAATTTCAACCAATCAACTGAGCAACAGATTCACTCTCCCTCCCCTGCACCAGGCGCGTTTTCGCGCTTCGGTACAGGGGAGAACGCCCTGCTCGACCCGCCGAACGCGGGTCTCGCACCCAGCCCAAAAACCAATCACAATCCGAGCCAGAGGATGAGAGCTAAACGTAGCGAGGAGTTGAAATGGGTCTCGTGGGACCCATGAGAAGCTCGCGAAGTAGGGCGAGCATTCGAGGGCGAGACCTTGAGCGGGAAAAGGCGGAAAAACCAAAGCGGTTTTTACGTACTACGTCTCCCAATCCCAGATTTTTGAGGGGGTCGCGCTGCGCGCCGTCTCGCTGCCGATGGACAATTTCATCTTGGCGCCCGATTGCGGACCCGCGTACTTGATCACGATCATGGTGCAGTCGTCGATTTGCACGTATTCGCCCACAAAGGCCTGGAAATCCTTGGTCACGTGGTCGAAAATGCCTTCGGCGGTGGGGAAATAGCCGTTTTTCTGGAGCGATTGGACCATGCGTTCCAGCGTGTACATTTCGCCGGTCTTGTTTCGGGCCTCGGTCATGCCATCGCTATATAGCAGAATGGAGTCGCCGATCTCCAACGGAATCTCCTTTTCCTGAGCGATGAGCGAATTGTCGGGGATCATGCCCAGGGCGATGCCGCCCGAACGGATGGCCTCCACCTTTTCGGTTTTCTGGCGATAGACCAGAATATGCTCGTGGCCCGCGCCGGTGTAGTACATTTTTTGGTGTTCCGCGTCCCAGCGCATCATGACGAGGGTCATGAACAGGCGAGAGCTGATCTTGGGCGCGAGCAAAGTGTTCGTGAGGACCAGCAGGTCCTTGGAGCTTGAAAGCCCCATGGCCAGCATGGCGCGCACCAGCGTGTTCACCATCATCATGATGATGCCCGAAGGCACGCCGTGCCCTGTCACGTCGCCGATGTACAGGATGGTCTGCTTGTCGTCCGCGGTCTTCAAAAAGTCGAAACTGTCGCCTCCGATCTCCGCGGCGGGCCGGGTCTTGGCCACAATGTCGAGGCCGGGGGATTCGGGCGCGCTTTTCGGCAATACATCCCGTTGGATCTGCGCCGCGATGTCGAGTTCCGAGGTCATGCGGCGCCGTTCGCGCACATCGTACGAGATTTTCTCCAAATCTCGGGTGATCTCATTGAAGAAATGGGTGAACATGCCGATTTCGTCCACGGTGGTGGGCGGAATGCGTTGGTAGTTTTTGCCCCCCAAAAGGTTTCGGACCTGTTTTGAAACCCGGCTGAGCGGGGCCATCACGTCGGCCAGGAAAACAATGAGCACAAACAAGAGCAGCCCGACCAGCGACCCCACAAAAACCCACAGCGAAACCGTCATCACGCCCTTGCGGAACAAAACGGTGGCCGCAACGACCAGCGCCGTCATGAGGACAGAGAAGAGGAGGATCGCCTTTTTGGTTAAGCTGTCGCGGAGGAATTTCATTTTACTAAGTGCTCAAGTGCGTAAGTCCGTAAGTGTCCAAGTGCTAAAACGAAGTGATACGTGATAAGTGATAAAAGTGATAAGTGTTCGTGTCAGTGGTTAAATGTCACCTGTCAATTGTTAGGAGGGGTTGATCAGTTTATAGGCTGATTTTATCGCCTCATCCAAGGTCGGGGCGGATTCCACCAATTTGTCGAGGCCCACCAGCGTCAAGATGTCATGGATGGTCTGGTTGTAGCTGGCGAAAATGATGCGGCGCTTGTCCTTGCTGAGCGTGGTGTACAAGTAGGCGAAGTAGCCGATCACCTTGCTGTTCATGAACTTCAGCTCCATGAAGTTGAAGATGAACACTTTCACGTTCGGATCCTCCATCAGCGGGGCGATGGCGCCCTCGAATTCGGGCAAATTGGTCTCGTCGAGCTCGCCCGCCACATGGATGACTTTGACCGTCGGGTTGCCCTCGAGGGAGTTGATGGTGATATTCGCGGTGGTTGCCATAATTTAGCGATTAACGATTAGCGGTAAATTTTTGATTCGGATTGTGGCTAGGATCGTGGCTAGCATTGTGGAGTCCACCATTCTAGCCACAATTCAAGCCACTATTCTGTAATTTCAATCACGTTGACCAACCCGACAAGGGTAAGGATCTCCCTCACCGATTCGTTTATGTGTTTAATGCGCAGAATACCCTGTTTTTCCTGCATGGTGCGGTACCAGCCCGCCAAGTTGCCAATGAACATGCTGTTGATGTAAGTGAGGTCCGAAAAATCCAGAACCAAGGTGGAGCCCGCGGGCAGGGCCGAGATCTGTTCGTTCACGGGGGCGATCTTTTCGGCCATGTTCGATTGGTCGATTTCGCCCGAGAGCTTCACTTCGACGGTCGGGCCTTGGGGCTTGGGACCCTTATTCGACGCAGGCTGGGTCGGCATTTTGGCCACAGGCTTGGGGGTCGGAGCTTGGGTAGGAGCGATATCCGGGATTTCGGCTGACAAAATAGGCAATTCCAAAGCAGGGGTCGCGGGCGGTTTTTCGGCGTTTTCCAATTTTTTCAGAAAGCCGATGCCGATGCCCCCGTACGTGCTTTGGGCCACCTGCATCCCGTCCGTCCATATTTTGGCGATGAGGGCCAACCCTCGCCCCGAGGTGCGCGTCAGGTCGCCATTGGTCTCGTTTTTGTGAATCACGGCCCTCAATTCATCGGCCGATTTGGCCTGCGGCCCCGTTCCGTCATCCTCGATGGTGAACTGGACCCCCTTGTCGTCAAAATCAAAGGTAAGATGGACCACGCTTTTGTCCTTGGTGGAGCCGTACTTCACGGCATTCATGAACAGCTCGTCCACCACCAGCTTCAGGCGCCCGCACCAGGCCTTGCTGAACTTGGCGTTTTCGAACACTTCGTTCGCCACATGGCGCACCAAAGAGGAATAATCCAGATTCGCGGTGATGGCAACTTGTATTGTCTGTTTCTCCATCTTTTTGGCTTCGCTCTAAAAACTATCTTAATATTATATCAAATTTTCACTCTAAAAACAAGGACTAAAACCGAAATTTGAAATTAGAAACTCGAAACTTGAAACTTGGGGCTTAAAAAAATGAAACAACGGATTATTCGTATTTCAAGCTTCAAGTTTCCAATTTCGTATTATTTAAGTTTGTTGTTCAGCTTCAGCACCTCGATGGCCTTTTGCACCACCTCGGATGGGGTATAGTTGGATTTGATGAGATACGCGTCCACTTGGTCCACGGACTCCTCTTTGGCAAAGTGCTCCATGTTCAGGTTGGTCAGCATGATCACCGGCAC
Source organism: uncultured Candidatus Peribacteria bacterium (assembly GCA_964623015.1). Taxonomy (GTDB): domain Bacteria; phylum Patescibacteriota; class Gracilibacteria; order UM-FILTER-43-11; family UM-FILTER-43-11; genus FEN-1329. Next base: position 9,246 of record CAZURX010000007.1, on the reverse strand, counting down.
ATATTTTTTGTGATCCTTGCGCACCTCTCTCAACACCGCATAACCGTCCACGTTGGGCATCATGATGTCCAAAAGCAGGATATCCGGCTTTTTATCATGGAATTTTTCGATCGCCTGCTTTCCATCGTTCGCGGTATAGACAATAAAGCCTTCCCGCTGGAAGGATATGGCGTACAGGTCCAGGATATCCTTGTCATCTTCGACCAACAGCACTTTTAGGTTTTTGATGGATTGAGTCATAAATTAAGATATACAATTAATCATTTTTCAATTTTACATTTTACATTTGAGGATTAGTCCTAATTTTAAAAAAAATGAAATGAAAAATGTAAAATGAGAAATGGAAAAATTAGTTCAGGGGAAGCTGAAGTCGGAAGGTCGTTCCCTTTTTCAACTGGCTTTCCGCCCAAATCATGCCCCCATGCAACTCCATGATCTTTTTGACAATGAAAAGACCAAGCCCCGCCCCGCCCCGCATGGCGGAGTGGCTGTTTTTGGCCTGCTTGAACTTGTCGAAGACATCGAAGATCTGGGCCTTGGGAATACCGATACCCTCGTCTGTGATTGAGATTTGGACACCAATCCCCTTGGTCTCGATCTCAACGGATATTTTTTTACCGCTTGGCGAGTATTTGATCGCGTTGTCAAGAAGGTTTCTGAGCACTTGGCGGAATCGGATGGGGTCGATATTGAGCGGAAGTTCCTTTTGGTCAAGCTTGTTCGAGAAAGTGGCGACCATTTTTTTCTCCCCCAGCTGGTAGCCCAAATTGCGGATCACCGACTGGGTCAGCTCAATGATGTCCGTTGGTTTCCGATACAGTTCGAAACGACCCGTTTCGATGCGGGACACATCCAAAATGTTGTTGACGAGGTTGTTGAGGAGCTCCACGTTGTCATAGACCCGGCCAAGGTAGTCCCTCAGGGATTCGGGGATTTGGCCATACGAGGCCTTGTCCTCGACGATGAACGACAAATAGCCTCGGGCCGCCGTGAGCGGCGATCTTAGCTCATGCGAGGTCACCGCGATGAATTCATCCTTCAATTCGTTGAGGGACTGAAGGCGACGATTGGCCTTTTTCAGATCTTCTGTTCGTTCCGCGACTTTTTGGCGGAGCGCTCGATTAAAATGCCGGATCTTTTCATCCGCCCTTTTGAGGCGGGTGATGTCCTGCACGGTTCCCAAGATGGCCGGCTGCCCGTGATAATCCAATTTTTGGGCAAAAACCTCGAGGTCAATCACACTGCCGTTTTTCCGTACCCCTTGGGTGTGGAACCGCATCCCTCGGCCATGCACGACCTCCGCCATGTTTTTGCAGAACGTTTCGCACTTGAAAAACAGGCTCAGCGGCCTTCCCGCCAATTCCGCCTCTTTGTATTGGAATAGACGCGCCAGTTTGGGGTTTACGAATTTCAAGGCCTCATTTTGCAATATAAAAATGCCCATCACGGATTTTTTTGCCAATTTTTGGTAACGTTCCATGATTTCGCGGCTGCTCACATGCTTTCGGATGAAGGTTCCCAGCGTCATGAGCGCCTGTTTGTCATCGTTGAATACCGTTCCTTCTGGTTTTACCGCCTTTCGGTAGCAAAGCTCAATGGTGCCGCGTCGTTTTCCGCGCACGATGATCGGTTCGACCACCTTGCGAATTGGCTCCTGCATATTGGCTCCGGAAAATATTTTTCCGTCAAATTCTACCGTGGTGTAGGCATTGGGGGTTTCTCGACAGGCGGTGGCCAGATCTTTGGCCAGATCCGAGAACACACGTCGAATGGTGTGAACCATGCGCATGTGGGCGTTGGCCTGATAAAGCAGTTGCGCTTCGCGGGCTCGCTTGGCGAGGGCCTCGCGGGTTTGCCTGTTTTCAGTCACATCATGGAAAGAGCCAGCCACAAACAGGCTGGTCCCTGATTTTCCAAGCCTTGCCTCCCCTCGAGTGGAAAACCAACGCCATTCCCTTGAGCGAGAACGCATACGATATTCAATCTCAAAGCTGCCTCGGCGATAAAGGGTGGATCGTACCACTTCGGATATTTTTTTTACGTCCTCAGGGTGGATATGGTTTACCCAGGAGCCAAGGATATCGGGAAAGGAATGGTCATCATATCCCAAAATTTCCTTGAACCGAGGAGAATACCAAACGCAATAGCCAAGGTATCTGGAGTAATCCCCGTCCTTTTGAATTTTTGGCAAAGGCACCTCCGTGTACCAAAGACCATCATTGGACCCTTGAACCGACAAGTCGAAACGATTGAGCAGACTCTCAACCTGCGCCTCCTTTTTTTTGATCTCCCGCAGATCAGTCATGATGCCGATGGTTCCTCCGTCCGGAAGGGGAGTGCCCGAGAGAAGAACTGGGATTTTTTTACCAGACTTGGTCAACAACTCTCCCTCATAACTGGAACTTATGCCTTTTTTTCGATCCTTCTCATTGACCGTTTTTACCCGTTCTGCGCTTTCAGGAGTCCAAAAATCATAGGAGGGTCGCCCAAGCATTTCCTCGAGCGGATATTCCATGATTTCGCAAAATTTCGGGTTGGCGTAAACCGTGAGCTCATTTTTATCGCCCACCCACACCGCCTCGTTCATGTGCTCGACTAGCCGCTGGAATCGGATTTCGTCAAAATTCCAATCCCTTTTTCCACTTTGAATGACAATGGGCTTTTGAAGCCGTATGATTGGCTTTTGGGAGAGCCCCGATGAAGTCAGGCGCTTGGCATTAGCCATAAAAAACCATTAGGATCGTATGGTTTTTTTGTTTTTGTCTTGGCTCAATCTTTTAAATTTTTCCGATATGGGTGGATCCGCCTTCAGCGGATATTTTTGCCTAGCATTGATTGTACCGTTTAAAGGTGTGATGGGCAAATCAAGTGGGCCCATTCGTCTCGTTTTTGAGGGGATATAGCCTCAAAAGCAATTTTTCGATAAAGGAGTCCAAGCTCTCACCTGTTTTCTTCTCAAAAAGCTCTAGCAGATCGGCAACATTTTTATTGTTGGAAAGCTTGATGCGATCCCTTTTTTCAAGATTCCCCGCCTGAGACTTGTTTTGCCCTTCCCACAAGGCAACCATTTTGTCGAATATGTCATTGAAAAGCGGATCGATTTCCTTAAGACAGGCTTGTCTCCAGGTCTGGGTGCATTCCAAGCGCAATCTCTTGTCTACGATTCCATACACCAACGCCTCGACAATACGATTTTTAATATGGTGAGTCAGTTTGTTGCGCAAGGCCGCCTTGGACCACAGTTGCTCATAGGTTTTATTTTTTCGACCCCCCACGTTAATAATGGTCAACGGCCTTTTTTTCTCCTTGAGAACCCTTAGCCCCTCGGGGATTGTGAAATGGTATCCACCCTTTTCTTTCGGGACTCCGCGTTGACAAACCACGGACATGGGCCCTTTTTCATTGCCAATCAGGTAAATGCGATATTGGCCATTGGCCCCCAGATTTCGATACACCTCGCGTAGTTCATGAATCCGCTGAGCCCATGTGTGGGACTCCACCACACCGTCATCGATCAATATCCCCCCAGGGTGCAGTCGAGCGGCCACCTCATTGAACGCAACACCATAATCAAAATCCTCCAAATGCGAGAACCCTTTCACGGAATAGGCAAACGTGATGAAGTTGTCGCAATCCTTGAGCAGCTCGGGCATATCCCTGAAATCGCCAAAAATCATATCTCTTGATTTCAGCCCAAGGATCTCGTTCATGTCCTGAGGAGACTCCGTGTCGAAAAACCCTCCGTAGTATTTCGAGAAAAAGGCCACAGGATCCTTGGCATATTCGGCAAACAACCGGACTTCCCCGTCTTTTAGGCGTTCCCATTTGTCGTCCGCGTATTTTCCGGTCGTGGTGGCTGTTTTTCGTTTTCCCGCAGCATAGCCCAATACTTCTTCCTTGCCCGCTAGGCGAAGCAGATAATCTCTCAGCCGAGCTTGGTCGCCCGGAAGGTTCAGCCTGATTTCCAAGCGGCCGAATCGGCCGAAATGCCTTTGCAGCAAATGGGTGATTCGCACATTGAATCGTTTGAGGTCACTCGCTTCCCCCTCAGGCAAATCCTTATTGAGGGAACGATCCAAAAGGTCGGAAAGGTTGAACAGGATCGAACGGCCTATGGCCACATGGCGGACCGGACGATCGGTGTATGCGGATTCGAATTCGTCCATGATTTTCCCGTCCCCGGGCCCCAGATGAACCACGATGGGCTGACGGTATTTTTTGGGGTGCGCCGTCTCGATCGCGAGCCTTTGCAATTCAATTAAGTTTTCAATGCCCAAGACCTTGGCGGATTCCTCCAGGTTTCGACTGATTATCCAGTCGTTCGCATTCAGCAATTCGTTCACCTGTTCGTTGTTTTCAAAACGCTTGATTGCCCTGGAATCATAATTCTCCTTGGGCTGGCTATGCTTGGAAAGGTTTAGCGGAACACTAAAGCGGGCAAGGATCTGCACGGCCTTTTCCCGATCCAACAGACGTAGGGTAAAGCGCCTTTCGTCGAGTTTTTTCCCAAGCACCTGCACATTCTCGGACCCCTCGGAGCCTTGCCCCTCCTCCGGCGGATAACTGATTCCCCCCTCCTTTTCCAGAATGACATTTTGTTTTTCTTCTGCGGTGAGCAAGATGGTTTCAAGCAACGGGAAATGCTCGCCGCTTTTAAGTTGGCCCAAATGATCCTCTTCCTCTTTGACAACTGCGGCCAATAGCAATTCCGCAGGTGGCAATTCATAGTTAAGGGACCTTCCGATATCCAGCGAATCCACACCCCTGCCCATTTCAAGATTCATGCGATGGGAAGATCCGTTTGAAGCTGAAGTCGAGATCCATTTTGGGCTGAGTGGCAAAGGCGTGATTCGGCTTGGGGGCGCAATTTTTATCCCACTGGCGGTCGCGATGCCTTCTGCCGGAAGCGTTGCCGCCTCCTCATCAAAGTTCTTAAAAATTCCGACTTCCACATTCAACGCAGGAAGACAGTCGATCAAAATTCCACGCAATTTCTGGATATTCAGTGGATGAACCAATCGATGGTGGGCGTTTTCGGCCTCCTCCCAACTGTTGATGTTTGGCAGGATCAAAATACGCCGAATTTCCCTTCGATTGTCTTTGAGCAATCTGAGAAGCTCCAGGCTATCCAGCTTGGGCGATTTGGTGCCGGTGAGCAATATCTTAATATTCCCCTGATCATCCGAAATTTTTTCCAACGCCCCCATGTCATTGTCCACCTCAACAATATTTTCAGGCGCAATTTTTAGCAAAAGAAGAAGCCATTGCTTAAGCGCCGATCGGACATGCGGGTCTTCGTGTGCGATCAGGATGCCCAATTCCTCGGGGGCCAGCCTTCGAATTTCCGCTCGGACCTCATCCGTGGCCCTGGTTGTTTCCTCAGCCCATCTTTCAAGCAAGAAGTGAAGCTCGTTTTCCGTGAAGTCGTCCGACAGAAACCGTGCCTCCTTGGGGAAATCTTTCAACAGCTCCGATTCCCTGGGGAGAATCATGACCGCCTCGACGCGCCTTCGGACCCCTTCGCTAGCCATTTCCTGGATACGCTCCTTAAGCGCCAGTGCCAATGACATTTTCACCAACGATTCATCTCTTATGCCCATCGGGCCTTCGGAACCATCGGCATTCTCATTTTTTATAGCTTCTGTCGAGCTTGAATTCTCCGACGCCCCTGTTTTTTTGGAGCGCCCTTTTCCCATTGCCCTCACAAGATCCTGAATGATTCCTGTCAATTTTACTTTGACACCACTTTTTACCAACAACTCCTCATTGGCTTCATTTAGAGGCACACCCATTGGCGGGGTTTCCGTCGGCGGGCTTCTCATAGTTTCAACAAGCTCAACCGCCCCCAAACTATCGAGACCCATATTATAAAGACTTTCGCCTGCCCACCCTTCCTCGTTCGCCCCTTTTATTAAATTGGCAATATCCACCCTTCCTCTGTTTGGGAACTCGGGCTCGTAAGCCTTTTCGATATTGCAGAACAAAAACACAAGCTCTTCCTCGCCCAACCCCTGAACCGCCTCGCGAATCGACTTAAAATCGTCCAAATAGCGATATTTTTTTACTAAAACTCCTAATTTTTCTAGGATGGAAGACAGAGTTGAATCACTTTCCGGCACCAACGCCCCTGCCTTAGGCCCCTTGTTAAAGCTCATAGCTCAGAGTATGGGTTAGAACAACTTTGGATGTAAATTTTATAACTATAATTATCTCTTGTCAACCTATAAATCAAGGAATATAATAAGGGGGTTAACAGGGGTTCTTTAACACCGTGGGGATGCATTGGTTTTGACAAAGATGGTTTAAAGTGAAAAACGGCAATCCAGGCGTCGCGCTGTCCGCCTGCCAATTCGTCCAGCGCAAACCAAGTGCCAAAAACACTTATCGTTCTCTGAGCAAGGCTGTCGCCCGTGTTGCTAGCCCCGCTAGCTTCGCGTTCGCTGCCTAGTTCGAGACAAGGCTGCCTATCCGCGGCCGCGTTCTTCCCCGTGACGCTCGCTGGCTGGGAGGGACGTACAATAGCGAGCCAAGCTTTCCCTTCGCCCCCGGAGGAGGGACTGACTGAAACCAATCCGGGCAAGCGACGGAGTTCTTCGCAGGCATCCTATTCCGTCGACAGAAATCGAAGCCTGCCATGATTGTGAACGACGTTTCCGCTTTCATCTTTGGACCCGGGTTCGACTCCCGGCATCTCCACCATTCTTCGCTCGGCGAAGAATGGTGTCCTTCGTAGCTTTAGCGAAGAAGGACAAATAATTATTGATACGACTTCGCCGAGCTACGAATGGCTCCGCCAAAGCCTTCTATAACCTAGCAGCCGCCTTTATTTTGTATCTAATCGAATTTTATGTTTTACATCTATATTTTGAGAAGCCTGACTAGTCCAAAAGAAACTTATGTCGGCTATACCGAAAGAACACCCGAACGTCGTCTGCAAGACCACAATGCGGGTCTTTCAACGTACACTAATAAGCTTAAACCTTGGAAAGTCATCTGGTTTTGCGCCTTTGATGATCAGGCTAGGGCAAAACAATTTGAACACTATCTAAAAACCGCCTCAGGGATCGCATTTAGGAATAAACGACTCATTAACAAAATGATTTTTTAATGGAGGGCAAAGTACCAAAAACCCCAGGAACCGTGGCGGCCCCTGGGGTTTGATCGGTAAACTAATTTGCTTCGTGTCAGCCTTTATCTGGCGACCTCGACGGCTCGGGTTTCGCGGAGGACATTGACCTTCACGGTGCCGGGATAGGCCAGCTCCTTTTCGATCTTGCGGGCCATTTCGTGGGCGAGCTGGATGGCGCCCAAGTCGTCTATTTCGTTGGGCTTCACCATCACGCGGACCTCGCGGCCGGCCTGGATGGCATAGGCCTTTTCGACCCCCTTGAAGCCCAGGGCCAGATCCTCCAGTTCCTGCAGGCGCTTCAGGTAGGTTGCCAGGCTTTCGCGGCGAGCGCCGGGGCGGGCGGCGGAAATGGCGTCCGCGGCCTGAACGATCATGGCCTCGGCGCTTTGGAACGGCACTTCCTCGTGATGCGCCTCCACGGTGTGGATGATGTCTTTCGATAGGCCGTATTTTTTCAGGATGTCGCGGCTGATGAGCGCATGGCTGCCTTCGACCTCATGGTCCACGGCCTTGCCGATGTCATGCAGGAAGCCGCCGGTCTTGGCCACCTGGATGTCCAAACCCAATTCGGCCGCCATGGCCGCGGCGATGTAGCCGACCTCCATGCTGTGCTTGAGCACGTTTTGACCGTAGCTGGTGCGGAAGCGGAGGCGTCCGATGATCTTCACCAGATCGGGATGAAGGCCCACAATGCCCATCTCCTGCACCGCCTTCTCTCCAGACTCCACCATCATTTGGCTCACTTCGTTCTTGGTCTCCTCCACGACCGTCTCAATCCGTGCGGGGTGGATGCGGCCATCCTCGATCAATTTTTCAAGTGAGCGCTTGGCCACATAGCGGCGCACCAGGTCGAAGCCGGAAATCACAATGGCGCCCGGAGTGTCGTCCACAATCACATCCACACCAGTCAGATGCTCGAAGGCGTTGATGTTTCGGCCCTCGCGTCCGATCACACGGCCTTTGATGTCGTCGCTGGCCAATTCCACCAAGGTTTGGGTGGATTCGGAAGTGACCTCGGATGCCATCTTCTGGATGGCCTGCACGATCACGTCCTTGGCTTTTTTGCCGGCCTCTTCCTTCACATCGTGCTCGATTTTGTGGTAGTGCTTCACAATGTCGTCCTTGTAGTCGCGCTCCACATTCGAAAGCAACAGTTCCTTGGCCTCTTCCTTGCTCAGGCCCGTGAGCTTGGTGAGCACTTTCTCCTGCTCCTGGTACAAGGCCTCCACCTTTTCTTCCTCTACTTTCAGTTTTTCGATTTTGGCCGAAAATTCCTCCTTTATTTTTTCGCTTTCGGCGATCTTGTGGTCGATCGAATCCTCTTTGGTGATAAGGCGTTGCTCGAGCGTCTCCAATTTCTTTCGGCGCTCGGTTTCCTCTCTTTTCGCCTCGTCCATGATCTCGAGGGCCTTGTTCTTGGCATCAAGGATTTTCTCCTTGATCTTGGTCTCGATCTCCATCGACTTGTGCTCCAAATCCTTTTGGTGCTTTTGGATCTTGGCGATTTCCTTTTCGCTTTCAGCCTGGATTTTCTTCAAACGGGAGGCCCCTTGCGCGTTGAAAAAGGCGTACACGCCTCCGGCGCCGATGGCCAGCCCAATCAGGGCATATAATAAACTCATGGGGTTAAATGTTAGGGAAGTAATTTAACCTCGAGCTTCCTATGGCCGCCTTGCCTAATTTGATGCCTTTTCGTTTTTGGTTCCCGCCAGGCGGGAACAGTCGATGATTGATCGGGTTGGAATGAAAATCGGGAATCGAAATTGGGGAATCAAATCGGAGCAGGTGGGTTCCATCGGAGGCACTCGAGCGTTACGGAAAAATGTTCAGGGTAGAATTCAGTTTCCAACCACATTGTATAATGATGATTTTATTTGTCAAAAAAAGAACTTATCAATTTAATGGCTTGTGTAAGCCAAAATAATTCTTCCACTTTTTCCTTTGCTCCCACAAAAATGGATAAAAAAACGATTGCCGAATTAATGATAATTTGGTATAATAATATGATATTTGTTCTTTGAAAAAGCCTTGGCGAGAGGAATTTGCCTAAAAAGACAAATAATTTTTAATTTACGAATTTACAATTTTCAATAAATGCTCAATTTTCAAATTTAGAA
>CAZURX010000006.1:13384-21793 GCA_964623015.1 uncultured Candidatus Peribacteria bacterium | reverse complement strand
ATGGAAAAAAGAAAATCGTAAATATGATGCAAATAATTACAGAACGCCTACTATAACCTGTAAAAAATGTGGCATCGGTTTGGTGGTAGGATTATTTGGGCGTGGGGTAAGTGATAATTATGCTAAAAAAAATATTTATGCAAAATGGAACAGGCGTTTTGTATAATAACAAAAAGGAGTGGCAAAAATGATATTTATATTATTGGCGATAGTGCTAGGAAGTATAGTTGTGGTATCAATGGCAAAAGAATGGAGACTTGGCAATGAGGGATGGGGATTTGGCATATTGACTATAATACTATCACTATTTGTGGGGGCTATAGTTGCTGTTACGGTTCTGATGGCTGGACAGATTCCTCATTATATTTTTGGTAAAAAAACCAAACCCCATTGAAACCAATAACCCAAGCGACTCCGCCAATGGAATCGCCGACGCCACCGAAACCCAAAAAAGGTTTGGCCAAAACATTGATGATTTCGGTTTTGGTTTTGGTTGTGGCCGGACTGGCCTATGTGGGCTACACCAATCCCCAGCTGTTCCGGGCTTCGATCAGCGAGTTGCCCACGCCTGTTGCAGGGGCTGCCCATCTCTACATTCCGAACTTTCAGGCGGGCCCGAACGACAGTGGCAAGATTTGGGTCAGCACCAGGGCGGAGGGTGTGGATGCGGTGACCGAGGATCTGGTGAGCATGCAATTCAAGCTGAAATGGTCACCGGCCAGCGACATGACCTTGGATGAGAATTCCATTGTGTTCGATTCGGAGACGGTGTTCAAGGCGGCTGATTTCAAGAGCGTGAACACCAGCACGCCCGGCGAAGCGATTATTTCATTTTTTTCCAACAACAAGGTCGAGGTAACATCCGACACGGCCCACAAGCTGTTTAAACTGAATGTCCAATTGAAATCAGTCCCTGGTCGAACCATCACCTTGCAAGCCACCGATGAAGAGGCGGTGCTGGATTCGGGGGCTGGGAATTACCAGATCAGCTCGAATTTTTCTGCCATCGATGCGGGCGCTTTCACCGTTTCAACCCAGGCCGATCTTCGTGTGGTCAGTGCGGAGGCGTTGCCCGACAACAAGGTGCTGGTTCGTTTTTCGGATCTGTTGTCAGCGGTTGGTCCACAAACCGACTATGCCATCACGGATGAAGACGCCAATACCCTCATTGCCTCTTCCGCCGTCGGTGGGGTCGCCGAGGGGTATGGCCAAGACACGGTCGTCTTGACCATACCAGGCCAGATACAAAAAAAGGCCTATGAATTGTTGGTGCAAAACAATGTGGCTAAAGGCAATGTCCAAGGCAGTTTGGATGCCAATTATCGAAAGGCGAAACTCTTTGGTTATTCATCGGATATCGCGGAAAGTGATGCGAAGATTAGTCCCATCGACCTCGAAAAGGATGTAATGTCTTCGAATTCCCTTCTTTTGCATTTCGACAAAGCCCTTGATAGAGCCTCTGTTACACCGGTCAACATAAAAATCGAGAAACTATTGCCGACCGCTGGGCTTCTGACAATCACCAAAACGGAATTGTCCACGGACCTCAAGACGGTTACGGTCACCACAGCTCAACAGGAAAAGGACGTGAATTATTTTGTGTCCATGAATGGCGTGAAGGACGCGCAAGATAAGCTGTTGGCCAACAACGCGGTTCAAAGTTTCTTCGGGTTCAAATCCCCGACCGTGGTGATGGGTTTGGTTAGGCCAGTGGCCATGAGCAACAACACTAACAATGTTTTGGTGGTGATGGGCGATAACTTGGACACGGTTGAGAAGGCCTATTTGAACACGACCGAAATACAGATCCAGATCGATAATCAGACAAAGGGCGCCATGAGCCTCTCGGTGCCCAAGGATTTTGCAACAGGGATCTACGATTTGAGGCTGGTGAACACGGTGGGCGAATCCACGACTCTGACCAAAGCCTTGATCGTGCAGGCTCCCATTGCGCCGTTGACGATCGATTCCACGGAGTCCAAGGCAATCCCGTATCGTGTCGCTCCCGATGGCAAAACCCCCGTCACCTTCTGGGTGTTGGTGAAGGATCCCAAAGCGCTGAACCAGGTCAGCAGTGTTACCATCGACTTGCAAAAGATCGGCGGCAACCGCGCCCAAGAGATGGAAAAGGACACGGGCACGCAGAAGCAATACAGCCAATTTTACAAATACACGACCACCGTGGCGGCCACCACGCCCACGGGAACGACAACCCTCAAATTGCCGGTCGAGGTCCGCAAGGGCACCGAGGTGAAAACAGGCACGGTGGAAATTTTGGTCACCAGGAATGTGATCCAAAGCGTTCCGCCCGTCATCGATCAGGCCTATGCCAATCCGTCCACGTTGCCTCCGGACGGTGAGACCGAAGGAAAGATTTCGGCCAAGATTACGGATCCGGATGGAGCCTCCACCGTCACCTCGGTGGTCGCGGATTTCGGAGCCACGGGAATCGATTTTGTGATCCTGAGCCCCGTGAATGTGTCGGAGACGGCATTGACCGGCTATTTCTCCGGCACGGTCAAGATCCCGAAAGGCACGCCTGAAAAGACCTACACGGTCACGGTGACCGCGGAGGACGAGACCGGCGGATCGGTTTCAAAGACTTTGACCCTCACTGTTTCCACGGCGCTGAGCGCGCCCAAGTTCGATGCGGCCAAGTCTTATGTCGGCCCGCGAAAATCAGTGCCAAGGGATGGAAAAACCCCATTTGCCGTTCATGCCTTTATCAGCGATCCGGACGGGGTGAGCGATATCGACAGTGTCACCGCGTACTTTGGGACTTCTGGCCTTACGCCAGTTGCGCTCACACGCGATCCAAGCGCCACGGAAACCTCCAAGTCGGCGCTGTACAGCTCTGGCGACATCGTGTTCCCGCCCGTCACTCCGCTTGGGGTGCAACAGGTCGAGTTGGTGGCGGTGGACAAAATGGGTGGCCAGGGAAACCTGATTTTACAGGTGGACGTGACAGACAAGGACACGTTGAGCGAGGCTCCGTTCATCAATTCCTCCAAAGCCTACACATCGCCCAAGATCGCCTTGAACGATGGCGAGACACCAATCAGCTTGTATGCCTTTGTGCGCGACGACGACAATGATTTGGAATCCGTGGTCGTGAACTTGACGGGGATTGGCCAAGTGGGCCCCGAACTTCCTGCCGATTTCGGCGAAGTGGGTGCCTCGGCAATGATGGCTGATGCCGGCGATGGCGTCTGCCCAAGCGGTTCCACGGGAATCGTGTGCATGACTCCCAGTTTCAAGGAGGGTAATTTGGGCCAGTGGTTTGTGCTGTCGGGCGTGACCATTTCAAAGGACACGGCGGCCAGTGTTCAACCCTATCAAGTTGAGGTGATGGCCACCGACGCCGCGGGCAATGTGACCCGCGGGAAAATTCCGCTTTCGGTTCGGGACAATCTGACGGTTTCGGCCGACAAGAGTTCTCCCGAGGTGGTGGCTGCGGTGCCGGTGGGTTCCGGTTCCGTGGAGGTGGTGTTCAGCAAGGCGCTGGATCCCATGTCCATTTCGGCCAGCGGAAATGCGTTTGGCATCACCGAAAGCCAGGACATCACCAAGAAGCTGACGGTTCTCGGCTCCACGATCAATGCCTCGGGCATGGTGGTGACGGTGACGACCGATAGCCAACAGGCGGGCAAGGATTATGTGCTGACCGTTTCCAACAAGGTCACGGATGCCGCGGGCATCGCCTTGGTGTCCGGTCGCAAGAGCCAAGCCTCGTTCAAGGCGTTTGAGGACAGCGACAAGGGGCCGGTGGTCGACTTCGTCGGAGCCACGGATGGCGAGACGGTGCAGATCGATTTCCAAAACAACCTACGGCCTTCCAGCGTCACATTGGGCGAGGCGAGCCGTGGCGGAGATTTCAACATCAAAATTTTCGAGGCCGATAGTGGAACACCTTTGGCCATCAAGGCCGTTCGATTCGTGGAATCGGGCAAGTCGCTTGAGGTGAAGACCGACCCGCAAAAGTCGGGCATGCGCTATCGCGCGCAGATTTCAAAGATCGCTTCCGCGGCTGGCATTGGATTGAAGTCCGCGATCGGCAGGCCTTTTGTGGCCATCAACATGCGCGCCGTGCAAAAGGCGGCCGTGGCCGGAGGGGCGGACCTGAATGGCGACGGCAAGGTGGATTTTATCGACTTCACCATGTTCTCCGCCGTGTATGGACAATCGCTTCAGGTTCCAGTGGATAGCGGGCTGGCCGGTGGCCAGGGGCTGAACCCCATTGAGCCAAGACCGGATTCTACCGTTCCCCATACGCAAGTGCCGTAATTGAATGGATCAAAAATAGTGACAAGTGACAAGTGATAAAAGTGACAAGTAGAAGCAGCAAAAGGGAATCCCAATCATCGTAATAATCGAAATCATCCTAATAATCCTACCCAATGAAACCCAAAGAACTAATCATCGCCACCGCATTGATCTTGCTTCTTGGCGGCTTGCTCGCTGGTTGCGAAGTGGCCGCGCCGAAATCCGAGGCGACAGAAACCAAGAAGACGGCGATCGAGGAATTTGTCCTCAGGGCTGTGGCCGCAAAGAAGGAGGTGAAGCTCGACCTCAAGGCCGATCGCCAGGAAAAGCAGGTCAAGGTGACCGTAAGTTTGGAAAACCCAAATCTCAAGCCCATCACTTCCGTGCAGGCCTGGCTCAGTTTCGATCCAGCCCAGGTTCAAGGGAAGAATGTGGATGCCAAAGGCTCCGAATTCGACCTGATGGCCCCTTATGCAAACACCTTCGACAACGAGAACGGCTTGATGATGCTCGGTCGCGCCAGCTCGAAGCCTTTGAGGGGAAAGGTGATCAAGGTGGCTGAGTTGACCTTTGAGGTTGTGGGCGAGGGGGCGGCCCTGCTGGATGCCTACGACTACCAGGAGGATTTGAGCGGGCATGTTTCCGCCAATATCCTGAGCGACGGCAAGCCATTCAATATTTTGCTGAAACCCGAAAGTCCACTACTTGTTATCGAATAATTTTGAAGACTTAAAAACCTGCGAACTTGAAGACTAGGCTCAAGACTTGTCAGCGACTCCGAGGTCGCTCAGACTCGAAGAGAAAACTTGAAGACTGAGGCTCGAAATTTAAATCATAAATCGAAAATTTTAAATAAATCAAAAATCTCCGCCAAAGGCGGATCAGCCTCTGGCTGAAAAAATCACACATCTCAAATCACAAATATGAATAAGTCACTCATCAAATCACTGCTCGCCGTCACCCTTTTCTTCGTGGGGGCCAGCGTCGCGTTCGGCGAAGGCGACGCGGAGCTGATGCTCATGCCGTCCGCCACCCAGGCAGTCATGGGCCAGGAGTTCGCGGTGGACATTGTGCTCAAGAACCCAAGCCAGCAAAACGTGATCTCGGTCCGTTCATGGCTGAGCTATGATCCGATGGCCCTTGAGGCCACGGCCCTGGAAACCAGGGATTCTGTTTTCAATTTGGCCGCGCCGGGCGAGGATGACATCAGCGCCTCGGAAGGAAAGGTGAAGGTCGGGCGTTCAAACATTTCGGGTGGGGTGTCGGATGTCGAGGTGAAAGTCGCGACAGTGCATTTTAAGGTCAAAAGCGCGCTGGCCGGCAAAACAAGCATTAGTTTTTACGATTATCAGGTGAGCGAATTGGGCCACACGAGTGTCAACATCATCGACGGCGGGTTTCCGCTGAATATTTTGGGCAAGTCGCCGGATAAATTGGAGATGCAGTTGAACCCGGGCGGCGCATCCGCGCCCGTGAATCCGGTGCCTGTCACCTATCCCGTTGTGCCCGAAACCCCGGTTGCCCCAAATTATGGGGTTGGAGGAGACAGCGGTTATTCGACCGATCTGGTCCGTCCCATGAACCTGAAGGCGAACACGGGATCCGGATACATCGATTTGGTTTGGGACGCGGCTTACGACCCTGCCCGCGCCGGTTTTAACCTTTATTATGGCAAGACGAGCGGCCAATATGCCCGCCGGAGAACCCTGGGAAACAACAATGCGTTCCGCCTCGATGGATTGAGCAACAACGAGACCTATTATTTGTCCGTGACCGCGTTTGACCAGCTCAATCGCGAGAGCGACTATTCGAATGAGGTCGGGATCATCGTCAACCAGCCTTTAAGTTCCACCGCG
Organism: uncultured Candidatus Peribacteria bacterium; assembly: GCA_964623015.1. Lineage (GTDB taxonomy): Bacteria > Patescibacteriota > Gracilibacteria > UM-FILTER-43-11 > UM-FILTER-43-11 > FEN-1329. The sequence continues at coordinate 15,674 of CAZURX010000006.1, read as the reverse complement.
CCCTTCCAGTCCGTTTTTGATCAAACGTATCAGAGCATTCCCCAACAGCCCCAGAATGGGCCCTTGGTGGGATGGCTCCTTTTCTCCGCGGCCGGTCTCAGCGCCGCCCTCTTGTTCGGTAAAAAACGAAATTTGAGATTCGAAACTTGAAACTCGAATTTCCAATCTCGAATTTCGAGTCTCATTCCGTCGTAATCATCTTAATCATCGTAATAATCCTAGTTTATGGCTAAGAAATCTCCCCAATGGGTCACCATTCCGGAAGCGTCCCTGCACACCCCCGCGTCGGGGTCGGGCAAGGCGACCGCGCCCAAGGCCGAAAGTCCAGACAAGGTGAAGAACAAGCTTTTCTGGGGTGTTGGATTTGCCGTGTTGATCGTGGCCTCCTTTGCGGTCATGGCCCCCAATCAGTTTGGCCAACTGCTTATAGGAAGTTTGTTTGACACCGCAGGGGTTGAGGGTCAGCCGTCAGGCATTATCAGTCCTTTGAATTTATTGCCCTCCGAGACAAGGGAGGAGGAAGAACCCGCTCCATCAGAGGATTCTCCGGTTATGGAGGACCAGGCTTCCGTGCCGGCGGTGGAGGAGGAGGTCCCCCAGTCAGAGCCGGTCGTGAAACCCCAGGAACAACCGACGACCATTTCGGTCGAACCCATTTCGACACCGGAGGAAATCACGATTGAGCCTGTGGCCACAGGACCTGTGGAATGCGGGACGAACGTGGATTGCCTGTTGGGGCATTTGACGGACTGTTCGTTGGCCAAGGGTGTGTTCGCCTATTCGATCATGGGTCAGGGCGTCGAGGCGAATTTGGAGATCACCGGATCCGAAAGCGAAAACTGTATCGTTTCGGCGGCGCTCACAAAGGCTCCGCAGGCCGACCTGGTTGGCAAGGGGGCGGTGTGCAAATTGCCCAAAGGGGAATACACCGAGCAGAGTTTGCAGTCTGAATTCAGCGATTTGGAGAGGCTGTCGGAGGCTTGCTCAGGTTCGGCGGTCGATGCGTTGAAAGATTATTTGGGTTTGATGTCGGTCGCCAATAGTCAGGCGGAATTGGTGCAAAAGCTCATGCAGCAGGTTCAGCAGCTCCAGGAGGAGCAGTTGCAAAACCAAGGGGAAACTCGCCCCTCGGCGCCGGAACAGACCATACCGACGCAAACCGCGTCCAACGCGTTGCAGCCTGGATTCCGCGCGAATCCCTACCGTGTCACCATTTCTCCGGAGCAAATGCTTCGCCAGAATGCGGCCGGTAGTGTTCCGCAGTATTCCAATGCGTCGATTGGAAGTTACCAGCCGGCGCCCGCGACCCAGCAGCCGGTCTACCAACCGTATCAACCGGTCACAGGCACCAAAACCCCGCAAACAGGTCCCGAGGAAACCGCGCTTGCCTTGTTGGTCGCCTTTATGGCTTTGGTCTCCTGGAAGTTTGTGAGGACATTTGCGAAATAAAGCTCGAAATCCGAATTTCGAAATCCGAAAAAATCCAAAATTATAAATTTGAAATTCAGAATTATTCGAGATTCGAAGATTTGTATTTCGTATTTTTGGATTTAGTTGGTTTATGCTAAAATACTCCACGTCTTTTAACTGTACGACTATGCAGATTCAATACCATGGCAAATCCTGTTTTACCATCAAGGAGGGCAATTTCACGTTGGTCACCGATCCGATTGAGGGGATGGGTCTTGAGGGGGTGAATGCCGTCACCATGTGCCAGCCCGGCAACCCGTTCAAGGCGGAGACGCCGGAAATGAAGTTGTTCAATTGGCCGGGCGAATACGAGACCGCTGGTATGTACCTAATGGGAATTGCCAGTTTCCACAATCCCAAGGAATCGGAAAAGCAAGAGGAGAACACCATTTTCAAGATCGAATGCAATGGCTTGCGCGTTTGTCATTTGGGTCATTTGGGCACCAAGCCCACGCCGGAACAGTTGGAGCAAATTGGCGATGTGGACGTGTTGTTCGTTCCGATCAGCGGTGAGGAGTCGATTGACGCAAAAAAGGCAAAAGAGGTGATTGAGCAGATTGAGCCCCGACTTATGATTCCGATGTTGTACACTGAGGAGACTCTGACGACATTCCTCAAGGAAATGGGCTCCGTGAGCGCGGAGCGGCTCGACATGCTTTCCGTGAAGCGGAGCGAATTGCCCGAGGAAATGAGCAAGGTGGTGGTGCTGAGGCCTGTTTAGGCCAAATGTCCAAAAAAGAGGCGGCTTGGTGCCGGTCGAATTTTGGGTTATAGTGTTTTTAGTCGTGGTCCCGTAGTTTCTGCCAAGGGCAGATCCGCC
>CAZURX010000006.1:9051-13284 GCA_964623015.1 uncultured Candidatus Peribacteria bacterium | reverse complement strand
TCTGGCGGACAATGGGGCCTTCCGTCGAAAATCATAGCTTCGTGGTCCCGTAGTTTCTGCCAAGGGCAGATCCGCCTCTGGCGGACAATGGGGCCTTCCGTCGAAAATCATAGCTTCGTGGTCCCGTAGTTCAATGGATAGAATAGGGCTCTCCTAAGGCCTTGATACAGGTTCGATTCCTGTCGGGGCTACCACCTAGGTAGCGAGAAATCCGGTCCGAGCGTAGGAAGGACGACCTTGATGGGAGTCCGTTACGGAGCGAGGATGAATTCCGACGGAAAGCGCGAAGCGTTCGTCAGCGTTTTCCGAGGAATTCAAGGATTTCCCTATCGGACAAATAGAGAAAAACTAAATAATTAGACTCCATCTCCCATGTCCCACGATCGTCAAAAATACCTTGAGGCGGTCAAATCCCAGCTTGAGCCGAGAATTTTCGCCCACTCTCTCGCGGTCGAGGCCTGCATGGGGGCGATTTATGACTTTCTTGAATCCGAAAACCGTTTGGATTCTTCCGAGCCTCCGCGGGAGGATTGGACGCTGGCGGGCTTGATTCATGATGTGGATTTTTCAGGCGAGTTCAAGGAAACCCATCCCACCAAGACCAAGGAGGTCTTGGCGTTGCATGGGCTCGAGGTGCCGGAGCCGGTCGTTCAGATCGTGAAGGCCCATTCGCCAAGAGAATCCGGGGTGTATCCCAAGTCCAAGGCCCAGTGGGCTTTGTTTTGTGTCGATTCCCTGACGGGACTCGTCGTGGCCACGGCCATGGTTTATCCGTCGAAGAAATTGGTCGATGTGAAATTGTCGTCTGTCTCAAAACGGTTCCACAAGGAGCCCCGTTTCGCCGCGGGGACGCGCCGGGACGAGGTGGCGCAATGCGAGAAGGCGGACGGCCTAAATATCCCTCTCGAGAAATTTTTTGAGATCAGCCTGAGCGCCATGCTGGCGATCGCCCCGTCCATCGGACTTTAGCGAACCTTGAAATCAGGCGGATATCAAATTAAAATATTTGCGTGTCTAAATTTCCTTATCTTAAAAATATGAAAAGAGTGTTCTCGATTATCGCGTCTTTGGCGACGCTTTTGTCGCTGTCCGGTTGCATGGCGGATAATTATCCAACCCCTCCGGCAGAACCTGCCACTCCTCCTGTCGCTGAGCAGCCCACGGAACCGGTTGTTCCGCCTGTGGTGGATCCTGCGCCAACCGAGCCAGTGGTTCCCCCTGCGGATGAGCCCGCCACACCGCCTGTTGTCGAGCCTGCCCCTCCCGCTGTCGAGCCCACCCCTCCTGTTGATCAGCCTGAGGAGCCTGTCACGCCTCCAGTCGAGGAGCAACCCGCTGAGCCTGTAAATCCTTAGCCATTCACCCTAATAGTTTGAAAAACCCAGTCCTTCGAAGCCTAGTGCGAAGAGGGACGGGGTTTTTTGTTATCGTTCCGTATGTAAGTGGGACACGTCGCTCGCAAGCGACAGCTATAAATCGCCTCAATCACATTTATAATTAGCTTTTGGGTAGAGTAACGGAGGGGTCATGGTAATCACGTGAATCCTGGCAATCGGAGTCGGCTTTTGGGCAGGGCAAAGGCGGGGTCAAGCCCATCATGTGAATCGCTGTAATCAAAGTTAAAGCTTTCGCACTACCCCAACCACTTTTCCGAAAATGCTCAATTCGTTTTGGGGAATGATGGGGGAATATTTTGGGTTTCCGGGTTGGAGCAATATCTTGCCGTCCGAGGTTTTGTCCAAATATTTCACCGTGTAGTCGCCATCCACAATGGCCACGACGATGTTGCCCAAATGCGGCGTGGCCTCGCGATCCACAATCACCTTGTCGCCCTCTTGGATGCCAGCGTCGATCATGCTGTCGCCACGGACATTGATCATCACGGTGGTTTCGGGTTTTTGGACGAGATAGTCGTTCAGGTCCACTTTATCCAAGAGGATTTCCTCCTCGGCCGTGGGGGGGCCTGCCTGGACACTGCTGAAAATGGGCAGGCCTAAAAGATTGGGCCCTGGCTTTAGGCGGCCTTTGTCCATCTTTTCCACAAAACCGCTTTCCACCAGTTTGTTGACTAGCTTGAACGCCGCGTTTTTGGAGCTGAATCCAAAAAGTTGGCACAGCTCTTCGTAGGTGGGCATGATCTTGTTTTCCCGATAGTATTTTCGGATACGGCCGATTTTTTCCTTGAGGTTTTCAATCATTTTGGAGATGGTTAATGATTAAAAGAAAACAGAAGGCGAAGGCGACAATGAAGCCGCCGATGAGTGAATTTTCGATCATGGGGCTTGGATTAGGAATAATAGGGCATTTGATGGCAACGGCGATACGTGCGGGTCGCGACATCCAGAAAGAGGCGGATTTTTCGGGCGATGCGGGAAGCGAAGATGAGGCCCTGTTCGGCCAAGACATACAGGCGGGCAAAGTTGAGGATGAACGCCAGCGAGAAGAAAGTGATAAGGCCGCCGATGAGAAGATTGTTGATCATATTTTGTTGTGAAGACGTTTCTATTGTAGTAAACAGTTGTTCACTTAATCAATAGAAAATGAACAAAAGTTCACTAAATTTTTAAAAATGGCTTTATGAAGCCAAAAATTATTATTGACATATTATTATAAAAATTGTAAAATTTATATATAAGCATAATAATATAGAAAGACAACTTTTTGAAAATGCCGGCGAAAAGGTTGATCGGTATGAACAGGCCAAGCCTTGGTCTCCGACGCTTGATGAAACCCCCAAATCCAAGGAGATGGTTGCGCGTTTTAAGGGAAAGCTTGAGGAGCTTTCGGGGTTCAATCATTTGGCTCCAGGCTTGGGGGTGACTTTGATCGCGAATTTGAATGCCCAGGGCTTGCCCATTCCAGCCTATTTATTGGATAGGGTTGGGGTTGTGGGGGAAGGGTCAGAGCATGCCCTCCTTTATCGTGAGATTCGGAAAAGAGTTCGCGACGACTTGGTGCAGATCGAGCCGCCGCACCGCGGAGAGGTTGGTCGTTTCTCCCTTCAATACAATGAGATCAGGGGGTTTCGGCCGAATCATTTCGGCTACAGGGGCAACGGGGCGGAACAGGAACATTCGATTTTTGCCAAGTCCGAAAACGACAATCAGGTGTTCGCGAAAGTAGGAGGCAATGGCCAACTGGAGGCTGAGCTGATGTTCAATCGTTATCCGTTCGCCCCCTATCATTTTCTGTGGATTCCCTACCGCAAGGCGAAAGGGGCATTCCATCGGAGCCAGCGTCTTAGTGAAGAGGGGGACCGTGACCTGATCGAGGGGATGTGGAATTTTGTGGCCGACGCGGGGCTGGGAAGCGCCATTCGGCTGGGATACAACTCCGAAGGGGCCCATGCCTCGGTTCCCGATTTTCATGCCCAGGGATTTTGGTTGACCCGCGAATGGGAGCCTCCCATCGAAAAGGCGATCCGTGAAAGCGGGGGCAAGGATCCCAAGGTTGACTATTTTTCGGGGGCCCGATGGATTCCTGTGTCGAAAGGGGTGGGGGCCTTGAAAGCGTTTGTCCGCGAAATGGACGAGCGGTCGGGCCATGGCAAAGATTCAATCGCCTACAACCTCTATATGACCCCCAAGGGCACCATGGCTTTTCCTCGAAGGGGGCAGGGAAATGCGAAATATGAGGAGGCGCTTCGGGAATCCCCGTTCACCATGGGGTTTGGCTTTTTGGAGATGGCGGGGGAAATCATCTGCCCCAATCGGAAGATTTTTGAGGAAATGCTTCGCGCAAACGACGAGCGACCGATTCTTAAGCTGTTTGAGGCATTGAATATTGACTAAGCTAGATGAAAATTATAAAATAATCATCTTCTGACTGTTGCCCATTTCATAGAAACTCGAATTTTGAATAACTTTAGGTTGAAGTCTCTCATCTCTGTGAAACCACAGAGGAACTTCTGCGGAGCCGAAAGTTTGCCCAGTTTTTGAGTCGATTCAATGAAGTTCATCATAGTTATGGGCTCACCCGGATCGTGATTCCGGAAGAGGTGGCTCACGACCCCGCCCTGGCCGAGAGGGTGTTTTTGTTCTATCAGAAGGAAAAGGGCATTTTAAAGGTTGCCAAAAAGTTCCGAAATCGATTGGAGCGATTGGCCACGGACGCCTTTGTGGAGGTGCGTGACAAAAGCAAGAAGGGGGAGCTTGAGGGTGGGTATGAAACGGACACTCCCGAATGGATTTTGAAAGTTGCTCCCGATTGCGAAAGGGCCATTCCAGTTGAGGC